>JBGCFZ010000252.1:0-3661 GCA_045110355.1 Lewinella sp.
CCTGAAATTAAACGCAGGCACCGGGTGAAAACGCCAAACGGCAACAGCTTCCGTGCCGCTCCGCGGCACCGTTTTCAGACGGAATTCCTCTTTGGCCTTGCTTATGCCAACCAGAGTTTCTCGGTAAATGATGAGGCGAATCGTCTGTTGCTCAATGCCCGGGAGGTCAGTGAATTTCCAGAAGCAAGTTACCAGGTCACACTCCGGACCAACTACCGTATGGGGGATCGGCTCTCGCTGACCGGTGGCCTGACCTACTCCGAGATACGCAATCAACTGGAGTACAGTCAGATCGTCAATGGCGCTTCTACGGATTTGACGATCAACAACAGTATCCGCCTACTGGAAGCACCGCTGTTGCTGGGCTACCGCTTACCCGGCCGCCGACTGCACGTATCGGTCAATGCCGGACCAGTAATTAACCTTGCTACCTCAGCACGCGGCCGGTTCCTCCATCCTGATGCCCCGCAACCTTTGGATCTGGCGACGGACGGCAATTACCGAAAAAATATCGGCGTAGGCTTCATGACCTCGCTCTCCTCTACCTATCGGATTGGGAATAAAGATCCCTTCCTGCTCGTTGTCGAGCCCTTCTTCAAAACGTATCCGGGAGCGTTCACCGTCAAGGATGCGCCACTGAAGGAGACTTATTGGTTGGTGGGGTTACAGTTGGGGGTTCGGAAGGGGTTTTAGTGAGTGAATAATAGAATGAATGGGAGAATAGCTGCCGCAGGGGAGTGCTCACTGGCGCTCGTGACAGCTGCCGTCTTCTGGGAGAATTTGGTTTGGGCCTTGCTCTGTGATCCAGTATTCTACTATTCTTTTTCAAGGTGAGTAAGCGCAATGCGGCGAAACGGCACCAGCGACAGCTTATTCTTCTATTGGCTGCATTGCGGCCTACGGCGATTTATTTTTCACTTATGATGACGATCTCCACCAAAGTATGGAGACGCCACTTAATAGTTAAGGTGTTTGTGTAAATATTCTAGTCGCAAGACTCCCAAGTTCTATTTATTTAAAATTGGTTGAAAAATATTATTTATTTTTTCAGCTAAAAAAAATAATTGATAGGCTCGTTGTTAAGAGTTAGCGCAAATGACTGTTGATTAGACATGTAATAAATATCTGTTAGTGTAAATTGATGGCTTTTTTCTCATGCTTAAATATTTTGGGGGGGTAATAGGATGGTTGTTTCTTATAGAATATTTGGATGGCTGAATGTTTTTTTTGCAATCTTAAGGCAGGCTAGAAATACTTATTTTAAAATAATAGGAATCTAGAAGAATTGAGTCTTTTGTTCAAATGCTCAATTAAACACCTTGATAGTACTAAACCCTGCGTTATCATGAATTACCTAAGCTTAGTCCTGCATTTATGCAGGATATCACCTATTGACTACTGTAAAGCACAACGCTTAATTGAGTGGGGTAGTGCTGTCCAGCATATAAATCAATTAGCCGACAATTTCGCAGATAAAGCCTCACTCCTTCAAAGAAACTGGAAGGTAGTTAGCAGCGATAAGCACCAATAAAATCTACATCGATTTAAGGTAAATGCGATTAGGCCTGCAAGAGATACCAAATATTGGCCTTGTGCCAAGTATTGTTAAACACTCACATAATTGCGCGCTCCTCCAAAAGACCTTTTTAGAAAGAGATACTTTGGGAGGCATGGCGCGATTTTACGCAAGTTGCAGCTGTTCGATTTACTTTTAAATACCCTAACCTGAAATGAAGAGATTACACCGAATTTATCTATTAATAATCTTATCATTTATTCTAATTCCTACATTGCTCCTTGGCCAAAGACCTAATCAAGGCACAGTAAGCCAGGGTATAGGTTGCTCGACTAATCAGGGTGGGCTTATCATCAATGAAGTAGGAAACTTATCCGAATCCAAATTTGGTGCTGGAGCTAGTGAATTTATAGAGCTCATCGTTACGGGGGGAGGAACTGTAGAGCCCGTCAATCTTGAAAAATTCATTGTAGACGATAATCATTCCCTTGACACTAGGAATGGATCTACGCAAGGGCATTTGCTACTTGGTGATTGTTTTTCTAACGTCATGCCGGGGACAATAATCCTGTTGTACGATGACCAAAATATTTTTCCAGGTATTGATCCAGCAAAAGATGGCACGCCGAATGTTGATGGTGTGTTTCAAGTACCGTTTAGTAGTCACTGCCTAATTAAGATAAGTTCTTGCCCATCAAATATATCTGATTCACATAGCTGTTATACCACAGTAGGAGGGGGAAGTACGATTGATTGGGCTACAGGAGCAACGAACCCATTAACCTGGGAAGATATTTTCATCTTCAAGACGAAAGAGATGTAGTTCAAGTAAGGAGCCAACGTGGACTACTTCATGCGCTGATGTGGACATCTGTTAAAGATACTGGTGGGACGACAACAGGTCCTCGCTTCTCCATAATAAGAGATAAAAGCTTGTTTTATCCAGATCAAGAGGATTCAATGGCGGTGATGGTATACGACGGCAATTTGGCCGGTAGGGGAATACAATTTACTGGAAACGATTACTTGTCCGCTGCAGATTACACGGTAACTACGGAGAATTGGTCACCCGGCCTACCCAATGATTCCGCAAACATGTCTTTTATAAACGAATTCATCCCTATAGTATGCCCAGGTTCTGGAATTACTATAGGCTGTGAGGGGAATTCTGATTATTGCTATGCTTGGGAAGATGGTAAGGCTATTACTCCCATTAGTGGGGGAGAAGCAACGGTGTACCCAACGGAAGATACCAGGTACCTACGGACTACATTAGATGGTGATGGAAATATCGTTGAAGAAACGTCTTTTTTGGTCAGGACGAAACCGTCTTTTATCGTAAACGTGGCCGAAGAACAATTGACTTTAGCTGATTGTGTAGGTGAAGCAAATTTCCGACTAACCACAACAGTAAGTGAGGAGTATGAGAGCTACACTTTCCTTTGGTCCGATGATAGCAAGACACCCTCAATAGAAGTCTCCGGAGACCAGACGTACTCTCTTACGGTGACAGCACCTAATGGGTGTGAAGTTGTAACGACGGTTGAACCGCAGGGTAATCCCGCAATGTTAGGAGCGGTTACCATTCAGGCGAATACTCCTTCGATTTGTGGAAATATACCGGTACAGTTAACTACTTCTTTTCAGAACTACTCCGGTAATGGGAACCGTACTTATCAATGGAGTAATGGTTCTACTCGTGCTGTGACGCAAGTTGGTATTGCCGGAGAGTACAGAGTAACCGTAACAACTTCTGCTGGATGTGTCTTTACGGATGATATTCTGATTGAACCCGGGTTCGAGCTAATTGTCAGTGCTGATAGTGATCAGGCGTGTGCCGAAAACCCCGTTCACCTGACCGCTGATGTTATTGGTGATCCCGGGCTAGGCGTTTATTATGAATGGTCGACAGGTGAGTATTCTCAAGACATTTATGTCACCGAAGGTGGAACTTACTTCGTGCACCTTGTGACCTCGGATGGTTGCACTTTGACGCAATCCTACACGGTAGCAGATGGTGTAGCACTGAGTCTTAGTGCTGAAACAGATCGTTTGATACCTAATGAGGTAGTCCCGATTACCGCTGCTGTAACGGGAGGGGAACCACCATATAATTATAGCTGGTCTTCAGGCTCGACTGCGGAG
>JBGCFZ010000253.1:0-3383 GCA_045110355.1 Lewinella sp.
AGGCTGCTCAGGCAAACGAGCAGGGCTAGTGCTATTTTATTCATAGGCACGAAGGTAATGGATTGCTGAACAATTTGGCGGGGCCGCAGGTGCATGGAAAGGGGTAAAGGGCAGAAAGAGGCAAAGAGGAAAGGTTTATCCTTCCTTCTTCCTTTGCTCCTTTAAACCTTATACCCCTGCACCTGCGGCCGCGCCCACGAAGAGGTCTTCTGCTACTCCTTTGCGTACTGGTCCGAGACGATCTTCCAATTACCCGCAAAGTTCTTCCGCCAAACCAGGGTGAAACGTGTTATATCAGTCACCACTTTCTCCGATCCGGGGTTGCGGTAGGAGATGGTCGATTTGCCCAGTTGATAGGCCAACTCTCCAGTACCGTACACAAGGTCACTATCAAGTTGCCAGCTTTCGGTCAGGCCCTCGAAGCTGAACCAGTATTTATCAATGGCCTCTCTGCCTTTAATTTGAAAACCATCTCCGGTAATCACTGCATCATCATCGTAGAAATAAGAACAGGAAAGTAGGTCGCCCGATTCGTAGGCCACGACCATCGACTGAAGTTGTGCTTCTATCTCTTTGACTAATTCGGTTTTTTCCGGTATTTGAGGCTTTTTGACTGGGGTGGTAAAAGGCACCTTGGCGTCACTCAGCCAATGGAAGAGATTCCGCACCATCTGTGCATTCTCAGGAGCATAGGCAGCGTTGAAGCCTGCTTTCCAGTCTTGCCGAAAAACTTGTGCGGCCAGCATCCCGGCCTCGCCCCAAAAGGCGACGCGCCCTTTACCGTAGTCGAGTGTTGCCCCCTGAGCGTATCCGTCCAAAGATATCACCGGCGAATGTTCCTTGAAGCGCCAGGCCGTATCTGGCTGAATGGAGGTATGCTCTGGGCGAAAGGCCAGGGCGACAATGGCTTCCGGAGGAGCCTTGAACGCAGATCCGGTAAAGGAGGCGATTCTTTGCACCTGCTCGCCTTCCTGCAAGCCAGCGACGACGGGGCTTTGTGCATTGACCATCTCCGGCCCTTCAAAATGACTTGGTGGCCAGTATACGGGTTGGATTCTCCCAAAACCATCTATCCACTCGCAGCCAAAGGCTGCCCCCAACGACTTGATGGCCCCGCCAAAAGGCATATGGTCTCCAACCATCAATAGTACACCGCCTTGTTTTACCCACCGTTCCAGGTTCTTGATTTCCTTGTCGGTGAAGGCGGAATAAATTGGCCGGGCCCAGTTCCTTACGTTGTCTTCATGCAGTGCATTGATGATAACGAGTATGTCGGTTTCGGCCAGAGATTTTGATGTACTGAAATCATGGATTGATGTGCTGACGCGATAGCCGTCGCGTTTCAGCAATTTCTCCATTGCAGCATAGCCACCAATATCCGCCCCGAAATTGTTGTGGCCTTCGTCAAACGTTACTCGTGGCCCTTTCCCGGCAGGGTAGGCGGCTTGGACAATGAACGGGGTGTACAGCGTGTCTGGATATTGCTGTGCGGAGAGTGACGTAGTGAGGGTAAGTAGTAAGCAAGTAAAGTACTTTAGCATGTAACGAATTTAAGTATACTTGCTGAATGCAGTTATCGCGTACTTGGGTGGGCGCAAAATTGAATTTCTGATTATTCCTTTAGCTCCTTATTCCGAAGATAATGACCCCAGGCACCCAATGCTGAGGGAGCAGAGAGGTAAGTATTGCTCTGGTGATTGGCTCCGGGTGTATCCTCATGTACGACTGAAAGGCCGGGAACTAGGGTCTGATCAAGCAACTTTGTGATGGCCTGGTATCCCTTCCGCATTTTATCATTTTCTTCTGTGCCCAAACTAAGGTAGAGGAAGGTCGATAGGCTATCCACCTTACTCCATGCATTTTTTGCCTCCGCAATAATCGCATGATCATCCCGCCAAAAAGCAGGACTGAAGCAAAAGTAAGCAGTAAAAATGTCGGGCCGCTCAAGTTGAGCATAGAGGGTGAAAAGCCCCGCCCTTGAGTGGCCAGCCAGCATTTGCTTTCCGTCAGTTCGGTATCGGGCGTGCAGCACCGGCAGTGCTTCTTCGACGATAAAGGCTAAGAAATCATCTCCGCCACCAGCGATTTCACCTCCGGTCTCCTGGGCACAAAAGGGTGGCGTCAGGTCGCGGTTCCGATCGGTGTTGGGAATGCTGACCGTAATTACCGGGGGCATTGCACCGGCCGTTGTAAGTATATCGCTAACCTGAGCGAGGGTGAAATCTTTAGAACTTCCGTCCAGCACCAACAATAGTGGATAGGTGGTGGTGTCTTCAGCATAGCCCCGGGGAAGATGTACCAACAGCTGACGTTCTTCTCCCAGAATTTCGGAGTCGATCACCTCCCGGGCATCTGACTGTAGTTGATTGCGTTGTGCTTGTAGCTCGAAGAGGCCAAGAATGATGATGGCTGTGCAAAGCACGGTTAGGCCAATGGTTAGGAGTGATCTTTTCAATTTTTCCGTTTTGGTTACGGTGTCAAAGAACTCCCAGGACCAGGGTAAGGCTTGCGTCATGCCTGCGTCTTTCTTACGTCATTGTATTTTGGTGGGGTACTTTTTCTACTGGAAGCAGGGTGCTGACCAGGTTTCCTACCACAAACAATAGGTAAATAAGTAGTGCCAATGGGAAATCGCCGTTACGTACCTGGCCGGTAAGTAGTTTGGTGGTAATTGGTAGTGCGAGCAGTATAAGCACTAATCCGGCGAGCCACTGTCCCTGAAAATGTAACAGTTTCCTATATTGATGATCTTCCTCTTCCGTCAGGGCCGTGGCACGATACCAAAGCACGGCCTGCAAAAGTAAAGGAAGGAATGGAAGAATGACCACACTGTAAACGGACAAGATCATCCAATTTATTCCGCTCGCTTTCGGTGTAGCTGCTACTTCCTGAGGTTGCTTGAAATGGTCGAGGGAGCAGCCAAGAGCCTCGGCCAAAGCGCTTAGAGAATACAGTCGGGGCTGAACATTTCCTTTTTCAATTCTCTGGATGGTCCTTAGGGATAAGCCCGAAGCAAAGGCCAGTTTTTCCTGACTTAGACCTTTGTTCTTTCTTGCTTCAATGATCCGAGTCGGGTTGTATTGATGCATCGTTACTTCGGGGTTGTTCATTTTGTTGACTATTGAAATGAATTTAGAGCTGTGGTGTTAGGGTGTTAATGAAATGAGAGGGACTTCGTTGTTCTTTGTTGGTGGGGTACTCATGATGTTTTTGGAGAATATGGCGGACCCATTGATCCTTCTGACATTGTAACGTTCGAACATATTCGATTGTACATTTCATTGCGCCGAGATTCGTACCCGCTGCCCCGAAAAAGCAGCTTTTCCAGTAATCGGGTCCAGCAGCGTCTCATCAGTTATGTCATTTACGCTGACTCCGGGCGA
>JBGCFZ010000254.1:0-10032 GCA_045110355.1 Lewinella sp.
GGAGGGGCGGAGCGGCGGAGTTGGGCGGAGAAGGAGGTAAGTGTAAATCCGAGCAGCGGGATCAAGACCCGATAGGTCAGTTCTCGCGCGGAGGGGCGGAGCGGCGGAGTTGGGCGGAGAAGGAGGGAAGTGAAAATCCTAGCAGTGGGGGCAAAGAGCCGGATGGGAAGAGCGCGGCGTGGGGGGAGGAGTGGCGGTGTTGGGAGGGGAGGAGGGAAGTGAAAATCCTAGCTGTGGGGGCAAAGAGCCGACAGGTCAGTTCTCGCGCGGAGGGGCGGAGCGGCGGAGTTGGGCGGAGAAGAGGGAAGTGAAAATCCTAGCAGTGGGGGCAAAGAGCCGACAGGTCAGTTCTCGCGCGGAGGGGCGCTTAGGACAGTATTTGTATAAAATGCGGAAGTCGAAAACTTAAACACAAATTGTGTTTTAATTATATTATCAGTACATTTACTGCAAATAGCAAAAAAATGAACCAGACCTATCCCCACATTGGTGATAATCGTCCGTTAGATGAGATCACCGGTATTATTGTAGATGAGATTTACCAGACGTATCGACACTATGGTCCTGGTTTATTTGAGAGAGTTTACGAAGCCAGTTTAGCTGGAAGGCTCAAAAAGCGAGGGTTGTCGGTAGTGCGGCAAAAACAAATATTTATATCCGATGAATTCGTAGACGGGGAGCCTGCCTTCTTTGCTGATTTAGAAGTCTCTGGCAAAGTCCTCGTTGAACTTAAATCGGTAGAAAAGTTGACCAATTTACACAAAAAGCAGCTTCGGACCTATTTGCGTTTAACGGATAAAGTCGTTGGCATTCTAGTAAATTTTGATTGTACTTACCTCAAGGATAACGTAACAAGGGTGGTCAATAATTATGAGGGTGCCATTGGCTTTATCAGTTATACAGACATACAATAAGTAACCTCTCCGCGACTCCGCCGCTCCGCGCGAGAATAATTGGCGAAAATGAGCTCATGCTAGTAGATCGTTTTTGGCGTTCCAGGCAAAGCTTATGGAATCCCATAATTGCCAACGTCTCTATGAAAAAACCAACTATGCGCACCTGTTTCACTTTGCTTTTACTTTCCCTTTTCACCAATATCTTCCTTCCCGCCCAAACACCTGACTACGTTTTCCCACAAGACTACTACGATGATTTCATCTCGGCCGACTTCGACCCCACCTCCGGCAATGGGTTTGCCCTCGGCCAGTGTGGCGTATTCTTAAGAACCGAAGATTTCGGCGGTTCGTGGACGCAGGTAGCCGGCGAGCGATTCACTACCGGAGGCGACAACCTGTTGGTGTCTTGCGTGCCCGGCACGCAGTGCCAAACGGCAATTGTGGTGGCCGGAAGCGGCGCTACGCGCACCACTGATTTCGGGGCAACCTGGTCTGCCTTTACGCCCCATTTTGCCAGCCAAATGCTTCACCTACCGAATGGCTCCATGATGGGCTTAACTAACAATGAAACTGGGGCCATCACCTCCTCCGACGGAGGATAAACCTGGAATAACGTAACGCTAGCTACCGAACCAACCATTGACGGAGTAGTTAATGCCGAAGGCGATATATTCTATTTTGACATTGACAAAACGCTGAACCGAAGTACGGACGGCGGTGCCACCTTTACCACTAGTTTCACGAGTGAGAACTTCCCCCGACGCCTGGGAGTTGATGGGAATGACCTCCTGATGAGTGACAACAGAAACAACTTTTTTCGCAGTACCGACAAGGGAATGACCTGGACGGAATTAGCGGCCGGCCTACCGGTTGCAGGCACCATCAAAGGACTGTGGCGAGGAGCCGATGGCAATTTTCATATCCTGAACGTTCTGGGTGCCAGGGCCAGTAGCACCGACGATGGTGCTAATTGGGAAGTGAACTCCGTTGCGGGTTTTTCCCTTAATTCCGTTGTCATCAAAGAGGGCAAAATACTGGCCGCTGGCCGTCGACTTGGCCTGTGGACCAGCGAAGACGACTGGTCAAGCTTCAACTACACCCTGGGCGAAGAACAGTATTTCATCGCTGGCATTAGCTTCGGTGAGCGCAATCATGGCTTCGCCATTGCTTCCAAAGGACATTTCTTCCGGACCACCGACGGTGGTGAAAATTGGGATCGCGCGCCCAGAGAGGCAGGCTTCAGCACGGGAAAGTTCGTCCATGCTTATGATCGGGACAAAGTCATCGTACAAACCAGTGGTGCTGGCCTTACCTATACAACCAACGGCGGTAACACCTTCACTAATCTCGGACAAGAGCTTAACCTTGGCATCAACAGCACTACCGCCCTCAACCTGTTCCCCAACGGAGACATCGCGATCCTAACCGGCACACAGTTTCACGTTGTCAGCCCGGAGCTAACCCTCAGAAGTACAACGGATATTACCGCCCCGGTCATCATGCCTTCCAGTTCAAAACTAACGATGATTTCCACCACAACGGGTTTTCTCACTGGCGGCGGCGGCAGGCTTTGGCGCACCGCAGACAGCGGTGCCAGCTGGACGTTGATCCTAGACGGAGGCATAACCAACCAGCCCTACCGGGAGATGTATTTCGTCAACGATCAACTTGGCTTTTGTGGAGACCAGAACATCAGCATCCGCACCACCGATGGCGGCCTGACCTGGGACGTTTACCGAGACCTTCCGGGTGGCTTCAACTTCGTCAAAACACCCAACGGAGCCATCCTGAAGATGGCATCAGCAAACAGAATTTTCGAGTCGGTTGACAATGGAACAAGCTGGCAGGAGGTCGCTACCCTGCGGCTCGGCCTCCTTCCTTGCCCTGCGGCCTGAAAGTGGAAAAAGCTTTGTCTCCCTGGGTTCCTCCATTGCACGACTCGACGTAGACTTCACCGATGCGGTTCGTTCGCCAGTGGTTAATGATCCGGAGTTTCGGGTGTACCCTAATCCGACGGTAGGAATGCTCACCCTCGAATTGCCCGCCCTCTCCGGGCAGGCAGCCACCATTGAGATAACGGATCTGACGGGAAGAAGGATCATGACGCAGGTACTGCGTCAGGCACCCCAATCACAGCTCGACCTAGGAGGACTCAAGGCTGGCATTTACATCCTTAGCGTTTATGCTACGGACGGGGTTCGGACCCGGCGGTTGGTGGTTCGGTAAGTAATTCTCTATGAATTCCGGTAAATCGAGAAAATCGACATTTTCCCATATGCTTTTAACCAGCTCGAATTCCACCTTTGTAAGGGAACGTTAACACCTAGAAATTTGGTACTCCTTTAAAGTGGTCACCAGTCAACACACCTTTGGTTTTACCGTCCTTCACGTATACCAATTCGACTGAAATGAACCAACGTTTTTTCTTTCTCTGCTCCTTCGTCCTCTTACTTTGCACCAGCGTCCGCGCCCAAAGAATCGAACAATTAATCGGCCCCGCCTTCTACGAAGACTTTAGGGATGCCGATATTGCTTCACAAGGCAATGGATGGGCCGTTGGCGTGTGTGGCTTGTATTTGAAAACAGATGACAGCGGGGCAACCTGGGAGGATGTTTCTAACCAATTTACTACCCAAGCAAACTACGTAAACTGTCTGCCGGGTACTAATTGTGAGACCGTCTTTATGAGCCGCAGCGTCGGTATTCTTGCCAGTTTCGATGGAGGACAAAGTTGGGAAGATGTAGCTCCGGGTTTCCGTGCCGGTGATTTCGATTTTTCGATCGACGGGGTAATTTTTGGCTGGCTGCCACAACAACGCGAAATTGCTAAGTCAACCGACGACGGCCGCAGCTGGACAAAGCTTGAAACCGGCGGCACTCAGATAAAGACGGACCTCCTCGTCAGCTCTGAAATGGAATTTGGGTATTTCGAAGACCAGGATTATTACTATACCGTTGATGGTGGACAAAACTTCTTTAAGGGCGGTAGTATCGACCAAAACGCCACCGTGGTTACGGTGGCCAATAATGGAGACTTACTGACGGTAGACCGTTTCACCAAACTTTGGCGAAGCACTGACAAGGGACTAAACTGGACTTTAGACAATGACGACATCTACCAATATACAGTACATAACGGCCTCTGGCAAGACGATGCGGATGTACTCCATTACATTTCCTTCTTAGGTATTCACGTTACCTCTTCCGACAACGGAAGGACGTGGCAAGCGATCTCAACGGGGCCTCTTTTGTGGTCCGCTCAGCGCTTCAAGTTACTTCCAGATGGCAGCTACCTCGCCTTCGGAACGGGAAATAGTATGCACCGGTATAATGCCGCTAGCAATAGTTATGACTACTTATTTGGTGAAGTACACCCCGATTTTCAGCACTTTACTTTTGCCCCCGACGGACAAACCGCCTATGCCATCACCCGCGACGGACGATTATATAAATCCTCAAATGGTGGTAGCAATTGGATGTTCCAGTCAGAAATAGGCGAAGGCGATCCCGTAGCACTTCACGCCTTCAACACTGACCAGGTGGCCCTATTGCCAGAAATTGGGAACTTACTAATCAGTAATGACGGCGGAGCATCCTTTTCAGCAATTGATCTTAGTCCAACGTTCAATGGCTTTGATGGTGGAGACCTAGTGGGTATTGACGACGACGAATTTTTCCTGATGAATAGAGGCATGTTTGGCCGGGTAAAAACTAACGGTGAAATCGTCTATGCCAATGCATGGGATCGGGGTGCCGCAGTTAACATCGAATTTAACGATGAACAAGTTGGATTTGCCTACGGGCGTCGTGCTTTAATGCGTACAACCGATGGTGGTAGAACCTGGAGCGAGCCGACCGTATCGGGTGATGACCTGGGCACCACTATTACTGACATCTATTTCTATGACAACAACAACGGGATCTTACTTGGCGTCCCTGATTTCACGACCTCCGACGGCGGCATTACGTGGGAGAGGGCCAACAGTCCGGCTGGTGAACAGATCATCCCAAGCATTACGGGCGACACCTTGTTTGCGGCCAACCGCGATAAGATCAACCAGTCTGTTGATGGAGGAGAGAATTGGGAAACGGTAGCCACCATACGCTGCGGTAGTCATCGTGAATTGGTCCGCCGACCGGGAACTGACGAATTGTTTCTGATGGAAATTTCAGGTATCGCACGAATCGACCTCGATGGATTTCCAGTTAGTTCCGGAAACGTTGCCCTGGCTGCCCAGCCACTAAAGGTTTTCCCTAATCCAACTTCGGGGCTAACGAACGTAGCCCTACCAGCTTCTTTAAGCGGAGAGGTCTTGGCTGAAGTTTATTCAGCTGAAGGGCGACGTATGATTAGTCAGGTCGTACGAACTACTTCGGAAAGGATGAGCTTAGACCTATCGCCAATTCCAGCAGGCATCTACCTTATCCGCCTGACGGACGGAGCGGTGGTACATACTGGCCGTGTAGTGGTACTTTGACAACCCCCAAAAGCGTACCTTACGTTTGACTCAACTATCGCAGCAACTCAACTACAGCGTCTTCCCCCGGCCGTTTCGCCATTTCAAAAATGACGTTCCGTGCCGCTAGCGCTCGTCCTGTACTTGGGCCAATGGCAATAATTCGCGCTTCCTCTGGTAAAGCTTGATGATCAAGATAGGCGGCGACGTTCAGCGGGCTGGTAAAAACGTATACATCGGCCGCAATGGGCTCCAGTAAGGGTACCGCCACGTTGTCGTAGCAAATGGTATCCTGTACGGTAATACGGTCCTTTAATATGGTCTGCACCGTTAAGCGCGACTGCCGGGCGCGGGGAAAGAACACGATCTTCCCGGCGGCAATTTTGCCAAAGGCTTCCGCCACTTCTTCTGGGTTCCCCTCCCCCACAAAGTCTGGTACAAACCTGGCAGCGAGTTGTCCCAATGCGCGGGCAGTTCCAGGGCCCATCGCGGCTAATTTCACCCGTTGATCATACTGTAACAGATGCTCCACGGCAAATTCCACCGCACGTGGGCTGTAGAAGAACCACCAGTCTGCCGGTTCTTTACCAGGCGGTTCGAATGGTATCGGCGCAAAGCGGATCAACGAACGGCCCACCATCGTCCATCCAGCTTCCGCAGCCCACTTCCGCAGCGGACTTTCCTTTTTGAGGTCACGTGATATAAAGATTGTCGACACCAGGCAAAGGTATTACAGAAAATGATCAAAAGCCCTTTAAGCGAGCGGAGCCGTGCTGCAGTACTGTAAGCGAAGCGTCTACGAGACTATAAAGTCGCGCAGTGTCCGCCTATCAGAAAAGCAGCACCATTAAGTTAAGGATACATAATCTTTTTTTCGCCAAAATCGCCCAGCGATTTCAAAAGCCCCTCCCCCGTGGGGAGGGGTTGGGGAGAGGGTTTCAAGATGACGAATAGCTTAACTTAATGGCCATCATCTGAGAAGAAGCGTAGCGACTTCTCGTCTATTCTTCCTCCAGCAATTTCACATCGACCGCCACCAACTGGCCCCGATCATTATGCGTGAGCGTAAAAGCGACGTGGTCATCAATGTACAACTCAGCAAAATCGACGTTCTCCACGGTCGTATGGTGAAAGAAGAGGTTATTGGGCGGGTATTTGATGAAACCGTAGCCGTTTTTCAGGCTAAATATTTCGCTTTCCATACGATCCCCTACTTCGCCTTCGGTCGGTGCCTCCAGTTCTACTTCCGCTTTAGCTTTCTTCACAGCGGCCTTATTTTCCACTATTTTCTTATCGGCGCTGCCGATCACAAATAAATCATCGACCAATACTTTTTCCCCCGCAGTGCGGGGTTCGTCGATGATGCGATTCATCATTATGGGATGGCTGGCCTCTTCAAGCAGATCCTGGCTGGTACGGGTTATCATTTGCGAGCCGTTATCGGTTGTAAACTCAAAATCCCAGGCCAGCACCACCACTTTGGTGCCGAGGGCGTGAAGCTTACGGACCAAGGGGACGTAGTCGCCATCGGAGGCGATCAGCACTACGACGTCCAACTGGCGGAGCATGGCTGACTCGTAAGCCTCCAGGGCGAACCAGACGTCGATGCCCTTCTCGCCTTTCCTTCCGCCGGAGCCGTTGCGAAGAGGGCTGTAATGGGTGGTCACGCCACTGCTCATCAGAATATCATCAAAGACCCGATCGTAATAAAGGACCGATCCACGCTGCTGGGCTTCCGTGGCATTCAGCCGTCCACGGAAGTAGTGGCTGTCCACGATTTTGGCCATTCCGGGGCGTCCTTCGTCTTGCCCCATCCGTGCCTCGATGAAGCGGTGCAGACCGGCGATGCTGAGGCGGGCGCGGCGTGGATGATCGTAGTTGTAGTAGTTGGAAACGTGAAGAAAATAATTACCGTCGTAAAAGACGCCGATTTTGGTCAGGCGATTACTCATATTTTTATGGCTATTCGTATTATAAATTTTGACCCTATGTGGAATCGGGGGCAAAGGTAAAGAAACAGGGTTCAGATTTCAGTATTTAGGCATCATCATTCAGTTTTCAGGGTTCAGGGTTCAGTATTTAGACGTCAGGATTTAGGATTCAGGGTTCAGCAGTCAGGATTCAGGATTCACGGTTCAGCAGTCAGTTATTGTCAGCCATTCCAATATGGATTCTATGTTTCCGAATGCTGAACACTAATAAGGGCGCGGCCGCAGGTGCAGGGAAAAAGGATAAAGGAGCAAGGCCAATGCCACACATTCCACCGATTTGCCTACGAATACCGTAAAAATCACTGCACTTGCTCATCCACCTTCTCCAATCCCTAATTTATACCGACCTTAGCACCTGCTTCGTTAGCCAACGGGATTAAAGCCCAATGAAGCACAGCTTAAAGTAATAACCTTACGTTCATGTCTAGGATCAAAGAATTTTTTCTGGGAGGTATCGATAACGATGACCATAAGAACATCATCACCTGGTTGTGGCGGTTGGTTTTCCTCTCTCCCCTCCTGTTTATTCTGTTCTTCGTCGGTTTGAGTTTTACCGACCTCCCCTCGGTAGTCGAACTGGAAAACCCCAAGAACAACGAGGCCAGCCGTATTCTGGCTGATGACGGCTCCGTTCTTGGCCGGTACTTCCTCGAGAATCGGGTCATGGTTGATTTCGAGGACCTGGGGCCACACCTTGAAGCAGCATTGGTTGCCACGGAAGATGAACGGTACTACGATCACAGCGGAATTGATTGGCGCGCGCTGGCGCGCGCCATCATTAAAACGGGCATCCTGGGACAAAAAGCTTCAGGAGGTGGTTCGACGATTACCCAACAGCTGGCTCGTTTGCTGTTTACCAAAGGTGGAAGAGATAAAAGAAGCAGTGTGGCTGTATTTCAAAAACTAAGGGAATGGCTAATTGCGGTCCAATTAGAGCGAAAATACACCAAACAGGAGATCATGGCCATGTACCTTAACCGGTACGACTTCATCAACGGAGCCCAGGGTATCCGCGCCGCTAGTGAAAACTATTTTGGTGGCAAACGCCCCAATGAGTTGGACCTTCAGGAAGCGGCTATGCTGGTAGGTATGCTTAAAAACTCTTCGTATTACAACCCGCTTCGTCGTCCGGAACTAGTACAGGAACGCCGTAATACAGTCCTGTTTCAAATGAAACGCAATGGTAAACTAAGTCAGGAGGAATTCGATAGGTTAAAGGTACGGCCGCTAGGTTTAGACTTTAGCATCCAGAAGCACGATGATGGCCCGGCGCCTTACTTCCGGATGGTACTAAAAGAAGAAGCTAAGAAGATTCTCAGCCAGGACCGCTATCTCAAAGCCAGTGGAGAGCCATACAATATTGATCTGGACGGACTAACCTTTCACACCACCATCAACCCGCACATGCAAAGACACGCCGAAGAGCAGGCCTTGAAGCACATGCGGAAACTCCAAAAGGAATACTTCCGTCACTGGCGGAACGAAGACCCCTGGACCTACACCAGCCCCGTAAGTAAAACGGAGACCAGCGTTGAGTATCGGGAAGAAAGCTTACAGCGAGACATTCGCCGTTCCAGCCGGTACCAGAAGCTACGTGCCGCGCTGCTCGTTCCGGCCATTCGTAAGGTTAACGAAAAAAGCGACCTCACCTTCCACACCGACGATCGGGAGATTGATCGGATGATTCGGGAGGAAAAAGACGGGGGCGTCTTTCGGGACCTGCAACGCCGTAAGCTGATCGGCAGCGCCCTGGCTCGTGATTACCGTAAAGTGATGAAGCTCGAAGCTTTCGGCCAGCTGCGTACTGCCTGGGAAAAACTACAGGCTAAGGTTAAGGAAGACTTCAGTAAGCCGGTTAAAATGCGGGTGTTCACCTACGACCGGGCAAAACTGGAAACGGACACCACCATGACCCCGCTGGATTCCGTCCGATACCATAAGATGATCCTCCAGATCGGCAGCATGTCGGTAGAACCAACCACGGGCTTCGTTCGAACCTGGATTGGTGGCACCAACTTCAAATGGTTCCAGTTTGATCACGTAACCACCAAGCGACAGGTAGGCTCCACCTTTAAGCCGCTGGTCTACGCCACCTCCGTTGATCTTCGTGGGATCAGTCCTTGTTTTGAGGTACTGGATGCCCCGGTTACGATTGCTCCTGGAGACGGTAGTTTCTACCTACGGGAGGCCTGGACCCCAAGAAACGCGAACGACAATTATAGTGGCAACTTCATGAACCTGTACCACGGCCTGAAGAACTCCGTCAATACCGTATCTGCTTACCTGATGCAGGAGCTTGGGTCTACAGAACCCGTCCGAACGCTGGCGGCCAACATGGGCATCCCGAAGGAGGAGGTACCTGATGCACCCTCTATTGCCCTCGGCTCGGTTGACCTGACCGTTCAACAAATGACGGGTGCCTACACTACCTTTGGCAACAATGGTATTTTCAACCGGCCGGTGTTCCTTACTAAGATTGAAGACCGTACCGGGCGCGTCATCTATGAGCACGTTGAAGAGGAGCGTCGGGCCATCAGTCCGGCAGCCAACTTCGTCATGGTACGGATGCTGCAGCAAGCCTCGGTCGGTGCCCTCGGTGGCGTAAAAGGCCCCATTGGTGGCAAGACCGGAACCACCAACGACCAGACCGACGGTTGGTATATGGGCCTGACGCCCGAACTGGTGGTT
>JBGCFZ010000255.1:0-13676 GCA_045110355.1 Lewinella sp.
CTGCAACGGCAGCGGGACAGAGATGAAATGCTCGATGATTTTGCCGCCGCCTACGAATACCTGCGCCATCACCCGGAGTGTACCGGCCAGGTCGGAGTGGTCGGCTTTTGTTTCGGTGGTTCCATCTCCAATAAGATGGCCGTTCGATTGCCCGATTTAGGCGCCTCCGTACCTTTTTATGGCGGTCAGCCAGCAACAGAAGATGTTCCGAAAATTCAGGCACCTCTTCTGCTACAATACGCCGAACTGGATGAGCGGGTAAACAAAGGATGGCCCGAATATGAAGCTGCCCTGAAAGCCAACGGCAAGAAGTATACCGCCCATATGTATCCTGGGGTGAACCACGGTTTCCATAACGATACGACGCCTCGTTACGACGAAGCAGCCGCTAAGCTCGCCTGGGAGCGGACGATTGCGTTTTTCAACGAGCATTTACGGTAATGTTTTAGCCAACAGATAGAACAGCCTGCTTTAATGTACGTTTGTTGCTTAAACGTTTGTAGCTATGAAGTTCGTCCGCCGGTTAATGGCACTTTTATTATTTGTCGCCCTGATTTTCGGAGGCTTTGCGTATTGGATGTACCATGCACTGGAAACCCCCGTTGCCCATAGCAAGGAGGCTGAATACATTACGATAGACCAGGGCGTAGGCTCCAATCGTATCCTGCAAATACTGGAACAACAGGAAGTGCTCCAGGCACCACTGGCCACCAAATTGTATTTGCGGTTCTTTGATGAGGGAACCAGCCTCCAGGCTGGGGATTACCTCTTCCCTTCTCCGATCAGTCCCCTGGAGGTCTTAAGTAAGTTGAAGGACGGTAAGAAACGTACCAAGACACTTACCATTCCTGAAGGTTGGACGCGTTTTGAGATCGCTAAACGATTGGTCGCACAGTTTCCCGTAGAGCCAGCAGTGACGGAAAAAGAGGTGCTTGCCATGATGGACGACGTCAGCCTGATCAAGGACATTGCGCCGCAGGCAAAGAACCTGGAGGGTTACCTGTATCCGACGACCTACGAGGTGGAACTCGGGGCGCACCCTAAATCGGTCATCGTTAAGATGGTTAATCAGTTTAAGTCCGTCTGGGAACCCGATTGGGATGCGCAGGCACACAAAATTGGCAGGAGCAAACACGAAATCGTGACCATCGCCAGCCTCATTGAAAACGAGTCGAAGGTAGACGTCGAAAGGGCTTTAGTGGCCTCCGTTATAAATAACCGACTAGATCAGGGCATTAAACTGGGGATAGACGCCACCAATGTTTACATCGCTAAGTTACTCAATCGTTGGGATGGCATTATCCATAAGAGTGACGTCGAGGTCGACCATCCCTACAATACACGGATCATCTACGGTTTGCCTCCCGGCCCCATCAGTTCAGCCAGTAAATCGGCCTTTGAAGCGGCCTTGAAACCTGCGAAGACGGATTTCATCTACTATGTGCTCAACGTTGAAAAGGGAGATGGCTCCCACCACTTCTACGCTACTGCCGCTGGGTTCGCTCAGGGGAAGGCTTCCTACCAGAAGTGGTTGGCTAAGCAACGGTAGAAGTACGGCGTAGGCACTCCAGGGCACTGTTCTCCGCGCGAGAAGGGACCATGCTTCTCGCGTGGGAAAAAAGTAGGAGCGGAGAAACGCAGCGTTAGGAAAATTAAGCTCGCTTCCGTCCCTTAAACCGGTAATAAACAAACAGGCAAAGTACGGCACCGCCAGTGGCGATGAGGATCGACCACAGATCGAGCCCCGTTGCGTCGCCCAGTCCCAGTAGGGTACTGATGACACCGCCCACGCCGGCTCCTGCGATGCCCAATATCATGGTCATCAGCCAGCCGCCGCCTTCCTGACCTGGGTGAATTAATTTGGCGAGGTAGCCCGCAATCAGGCCGAGAATGATCCAGGAAAGAATACCCATTGGTGGTGGTTTAAATGGTGGAGAGAGGGCTAAAGATAGAAAGGTTGAGCGTGGGATTCAACCGGGCCATAGTTCCGCACATTGCCTCTTTGTACCTTTCTGTGCACCTGCGGCCGCGCCCGAGTTAGTCACATAGTCACATAGTCAAGTAGTCACATAGTCAGGTAGTACAACACACTTGGAGGCTCTCCTCGCTTGTATCGTTGTTACTTCCATCACACCGATGCCCTGACAATTTGAGTCCCTATCTTTAGGCGGAATAATTCAACCCCATGCGAAATCTCCTTTATCTCTGCTGCTGCTCCTTCTTTTTTATGACCAGTCTTACGGCACAGACCGCCTCAGCGGACTCCACAGTACTCGCCAAAGTAATGGAAGAATACGGTGCCTGGAACCCATACCCCCGTGGCCAGCACTGGCGGACAACCAAAGGGCGGTCGATAAAAACGGAGGCGGAAGACCTGCGGGCGTTGCGAAGTAGGGTCCCCGCCGCCGATAAGCTGTCGGGCACCCAACGAATTAACCGGGACCTGCTTCTGCACGTAATTGATGATCAGATTTACCAACGGGAATTTGGAGCACACCGTTTTCCCCTCGACGCCGAAGGCGGTTTTCTTACCTCAGTGGTGTACCGCATCCTGGGGCAGCGGGTAAATTCTGACGAAGGTTTCACCTTCTATAAGGAAATGGTGGAAGGCCTGGGCGCTTACTTCGCCGATCAGATCAGCGTTATGCGGGAGGGGTTAAAAGCCGGGAAGACGGATCCCCGGCTGGTGGTAAATAATTGTCTTGGCCAAATTGAGCGCCAGTTGGCCACGCCGGTTGAGGAAAGTATTTTTCTGCAGCCGGTGCGTGATCATGAGGCGCGGACGCAGGTGCTGAAAAAGGTAGTGGAGCAAGAAACTTACGCACATTACCGCGAGCTACGGGATTTTCTGAAGAACGAATACCTGCCCAGTCTACGGCAAGGCATCGGTATCTCCGAGATCACCGATGGCAAAGCCTACTACGAGCAGCGTATCCGCTATTTCACTACCGACGACGTTACGCCCGAAGAGGTCTTCTCCACTGGCCAAAAGGAGGTCTCCCGCATCCGGGCCGAAATGGAAGCCATCATCAAACGTACCGGCTTCGAAGGGTCCTTTGCCGAATTTCTGACTTTTCTGCGGACCGACGAACAGTTCTACCCGAAAACACCGGAGGATTTGCTCCGCCACGCTGCCTGGATCACTAAGCGGATGGAAGGGAAGCTACCCCAGTACTTCAATAAACTGCCCCGAATGCCGCTTACTGTGGCTCCGGTGCCATCGGCACTGGCGCCCACTTATACCACCGGACGTTATTCCCCGGGCTCCTACCGGAGGCGTAAAGCAGGTGCCTTCTGGGTCAATACCTATGATTTGCCCAGTCGACCGCTCTACGTATTGCCCGCCCTGGCCCTGCACGAGGGCGTCCCCGGTCACCACACCCAGATGATGCTGGCTGCCGAAATGAAAGGCCTGCCCGCCTTCCGCAACAACCTCTACCTTTCCGCCTTCGGCGAGGGGTGGGCGCTTTACTGTGAGTACCTCGGCAAGGAGGCTGGCATCTACGAAACGGAGTACGAGGAGTTTGGTGCCCTGGTCTACGAAATGTGGCGCGCCTGCCGCCTGGTTGTTGACCCCGGCATGCACTACTTTGGTTGGAGTAGAGACAAGGCCGTTGATTTTCTCGCATCGAATACTGCACTGTCTCTCCACGAAGTGAATACGGAAATTGACCGCTACATCGGCTGGCCGGGGCAGGCTGTGTCTTATAAAATGGGGGAGCTGAAAATCCGGGAGCTCCGCAAAATGGCCGAAACTGAACTCGGCGATAAGTTTGATTTACCTGCCTTCCACGATTTGGTGCTGGCAAATGGTGCGGTCACTATGCGGGGGTTGGAGGCTTTGGTTGAGGAGTGGATACTGGCCGTGGGGCAGGAGTTGGAAACTAGGAACTAGCTCCTAGTTCCTATTTACATAGCTACTAACTCGTCCAGCCGAACCGCCCGCCCCTCAGCAATACTCTTCCGGGCGGCGATACCGATCAGGACAGACAATGCACCGTCGCGGGTACCGGCCATATGTTTCAGCGGGTCAGCGGCATCGGGATTGACGAAGAGGTAGTCCAGCATACGCTTATCTCCGCCGCCGTGTCCGTAGCGGTATTTGGGTACTTTTACCCGCTCGAAATCAGGGTTGAAATTGTCGTGAACGACGATCTCATGGAATTCCGTCGGCACTTCTTCTTTGCCAAAGCTCATTTCATTGGCGTGCAACTCTTCCTGCTCTTCGGGGGTGTACTTGCCCCGTTGGTAGGGGATGTCTTCCCAGGTATCGATTCTGCCGTTATGGCCATTGAAGCCAATGCGGTAGCCTTCGTAGGGGGAGTAGGTGGTCAGGGAATAGTTGACCAAAACACCGTTATCGTAAAGGATCTGTGCACTCATTTTATCCCAGATGTCAATATCTTCCCGGAATACGCAGGAGTCGCGGATGTAGCCATCATATTGCTCATGTTCGACGTAGAGACGCATGGCCGTTTTGTCTTTAGTAATGTCCCAGTAGTATGGGCATTCTTTTTTATGCGTGCAGGTGCGGCAGCTGTCTCCGCGCATGGTGCCGTTCTTTCCGTAGTGTTCTAGTGCTCCGTAAGCGGTTACCTGAACCGGTGTGGCGTCGAGCCACCAATTCAGGAGGTCAAAGTGATGCGTGGCCTTGTGGACCCAAAGTGATCCGCCGTTTTCGACGTAGCCGTGCCACCGCCGAAAATAACTAGCGCCGTGGTAGACGTTGAGGTACCAGTGAAAGTCGACGCTGGTAATCTCACCCACGCGCTGATCATGCAGCAGTTGTTTGACGGCCGTATTGTGTGGACTGTGGCGGTAGTTGAAGGTAACCAGGACTTCTTTACCCGTACGCTTTTGGGTGTCGAGGATGGCCTGGCACTTACCTGCATCCGTTGTCATTGGTTTTTCGGTAATGACGTGTGCACCGGCTTCCATGGCCTTAACGATGAAGGTGTCATGGGTGCTGTCCATCGTAGTCACAATCACCCATTCAGGTTTGGTAGTTCGCATCATCTCGTCGAAATCTGCGAAGGTGGGACAAGCAGCTGCCATATAGTCTTTGACGTGGGCCAGTCGTCCGGCGTTCTTATCACAAAGGCCCACGAACTCAACTTCTTCGGGGTAATTGTCCACCAGGTTTTTGCCCCATAAACTTGAACCTCGGATACCTGTTCCGACCAGCGCCACCCGTTTTCGTTGACCGTTTTTCCACTGGGCAAAAGCACTGGCCTGGCCAGCGGCCAGTAGGGCGGTGAACAAGGCGGAGTTGCGGAGGAATTGACGGCGTTGCATGAGCGAAATCTTGTGCGGTATTGGCTTAAGGTACTGCTTTACTCAATTTCAGGAAAGACGAATAGCAGCGGCTAAACATCTATTTTCACAAAGAGCACTCAGCAGCAGCTGGTTTTTTCACAGTGCCCAGGCTTATGTCTACCCTGTAAGAGCTTTGTCTTTAGACACGTTCTTAGGTGCTGTATTTAGTTGGAGGTTAAGACATCATATCCCCGTAGTAAACCGCTTCTGTCAGCTCGGCCCACGGCCCCGCCTTACGTTGAAATTCTTTGATGGAGGCGTACACCCTGCCCGCAAACGGATCGGAGGCGGCGTATTCTGCGATGACTTCATCGGCAGCGATGCGAGCTTCTTCAATCAGCTCCTTGGGGAAGGGCGCGATGGTAAGTCCTGGTTCCGCTTTGAGTTTTTCCAGGTATTCCGCGTTTTTAGCTTCCAGCTCCGAGATGGTGTAGAGGTTAATGTAGTGAGTGGCCATTTCGAAGATGCGCTGCAGGTCCTTCGGTAGTTCCTCGTATTTGTCTTTGTTAATGAAGAACTCAAAGGAGGTGCCCGGCTCGTGCCATCCCGGATAGTAGTAGTATTTAGCTATCTCGTGGAAGCCCATGATGTAATCGTGGTAAGGACCCACCCACTCCGTTGCATCGATGATGCCCCGTTCAAGGCCGGTATAGAGTTCTCCGCCGGGGAGCAAGACGGGCGTACCCCCCAAGCGCTCCAGCACTCTTCCCCCCAGGCCGGGCATGCGCATTTTTAATCCTTTGAAATCTGCGGCCGAACGAATTTCCCGGTTGAACCACCCGCCCATTTGGACGCCGGTATTCCCCCCGGCAAAAGGTACCAGGTCGTATTCTGCATATAATTCCCGCCAAAGTTCGATGCCCCCACCGCTCATCAGCCAGGCATTCATTTGTTGGGCGTTGAGGCCAAAGGGAAATCCTGCAAAGAATTGGGCTGCGGGGGCTTTGCCCGCCCAATAATAGGCAGCTCCGCTGCCTACTTCTGCAGCTCCCTGCCTAACGGCGTCGAAAGCTTGTAAGGCAGGAACCAGCTCCCCGCCCCCATAAACCGTGATGTTTAGCCGACCGCCAGACATCTCCCGGCACAAATCAGCCAGAAGCTGACAGCCTTCCCCTAAAACCGGAAAACCAGGCGGCCAGGTGGTCACCATCTTCCAATCGAAGGTTTTACCGCTAACGGTGGCCTGCGCGGTTTGGGCGTGGCCTTTACCGCCCATCAGGCGAAGGAATAAGGGCAGGCCAATAGTGCCTGCTGCCAGAGATTTAAAGAAAGTGGAACGCTTCATGGTGGGAAGTTACGGCTTAGCACAAACAAGCCTCTGGCCAGTTGTAGCATTTTTGTACTTCCTTCCCCGTCGATTAACTTTAGGAGAAAGTAACTCTGATGGCTCCTTTCCAGTAGAAAATGCGTGCAGTTTCACCGCTTTTTACCTCAAAGGTAAGTTGGCCATCCAGAAATTTTGGGGTGGAAGCAGGAGTACTAATCAGGTCGATCATGGCCCGCTGAGCAGCGTGTACGGAAGCGCGGTGAGTTCTGAAAAAAGCATCAAAACCTTCCATTAAGGCTTGCTGAGAAGTAGTATTGAGTGGGGATGCCAGTAAAGGAGAAATGCCCGTGAGGCCGGCAGCAAGTACAGGGACTGCGGTAACGAAATTACGTCTATTCATCAGAGTATTGAGATTAGAAAGAGTGTGTATGTATCTGTTTTTACCTATGAAAACACCGTGGTATTACAAGTGAATCTTCCGTAAAGCTACAGATATACTACCATTTTGGTCGGTTATTAGACAGATTTGTTCTGAATGGTGGATTTTGATGCAGGGAGTTTGTCAGCCTGTACTAGGGTTACTTTGCCGGAATGCTAAAATGTTTGACAAGGTAGAATCCGCTAATTTTTGGCCCAAAAATCATTTCTCGAACGATTAACTGCTATGTGATTACACCGCCAACGGGACCCGATGCTCAATTCGGTTGTCGCCCTATAGAAAATGACGGCATCTTTTGCTACTGCCTAACTGATCTCCCGTCAATTGATGGTGTATTATTCAGCCTGTGCAAATTGTTATGCACACCTCCGTCCCTTCGGTAAGGGAGGCACTGGGTTTTGCCCTATCTTCGCCCATCCAAATTACTTTTCTGTGGCAGATAGCGCAATTCTCCTGATACATTGTCCTGACCAGCCTGGCCTCGTGGCGCTGGTAACCGAATTCGTGCATAAAAACCGAGGGAACATCCTGAACCTGGATCAGCACGTAGATCACGAACTGCAGCATTTCTTTATGCGGATAGAATGGGACATGACCGATTTCCTGATCCCGGCAGAGAAAATCAATGAATATTTCTCGACCCTTATCGGGGCAGCACATGAGATGGAATGGACCCTGAAATTCACTAGTCGCATACCCCGCATGGCCTTGTTTGTAAGTAAGGCGAGCCACTGTTTGTACGATATTCTGCAACGCCACGGTACCGGTGAGTTTAACTGTGAGATCCCCGCCATCGTCAGTAACCACGAGCAGTTGAAGTACATCGCAGAGCGGTTCAATATCCCGTTTTATCACCTTCCTATTACCAAAGACACTAAGGCTGGGCAGGAGGCTAAAACCAAAAAACTGCTTGAGGAACTAGGTGTCGATTTCGTCGTCCTGGCCAGGTATATGCAGATACTCTCCGATGATTTTTGTAGCCACTTCAATCACCGGATCATCAATATCCACCACTCGTTCCTCCCCGCATTTAAAGGTGCCCGTCCGTATCATAGCGCCTTCACTCGGGGCGTTAAACTCATTGGAGCCACGAGCCATTACGTAACGGCGGACCTGGACGAAGGTCCGATCATTGCACAGGACGTGGCGCAAGTCAGCCACCGGGATGGTATTGATGACCTAAAGCGAATTGGCAAGGATGTTGAAAAACGTGTCCTGAGCCGGGCCATCTATCTGCAGCTGCAGCACCGTGTGCTGCCCTTCGGTAACCGAACGGTCATCTTCAACTAATTAACTCTTAACCTGCACCCTGTAGTTTAACACCTGCAACCTGCACCCCGAAACTTTTACCCCATGATCAAGGCCTCCAACATTACTAAAAGCTACGGCAGTCTTCAGGTACTCCGCGGGGTTGACCTGCACGTTGGGAAGGGCGAAATTGTGAGCATCGTAGGAAAGTCCGGTGCCGGTAAAAGTACCCTGTTGCACATTCTCGGGACCCTCGGCCGACCCGACGGCGGTAGCCTGACCATTGACGGGAAAGATGTATTCGGCCTCTCTGATCGTCAATTGGCGGCCTTTCGGAACGAACACGTCGGCTTTGTCTTTCAGGTTCATCACCTATTGCCTGAATTCACGGCACTGGAAAATGTTTGTATTCCTGCCTACATTGCCAAGACGGAGCCAGAGACGGCAAAACGTAAGGCGATGGAATTACTAACCTATCTGGGCTTGGCTGACCGGGCTGAGCACAAGCCCAACCAGATGAGCGGAGGTGAACAGCAGCGCGTTGCCGTTGCCCGTGCCCTGATCAATTCTCCGGCAGTAGTTTTTGCTGATGAGCCAACGGGAAATCTCGATTCTGGCAGCTCCGAAGAGTTACACAAACTGCTGTTTAAATTACGGGACGACTTCGGGCAGTCCTTCATCATCGTCACCCACAACGAAGAACTGGCCGGTATCAGCGACCGGCGTTTGGAGATGGTTGATGGGGTGTTGTAGTCAAGCTGGTTCCAGGGCCATATAACTTAAAGGTCCAAGCCTGTTTAGGTAATCTTCTAAAGTACAATCATTAACCAGAGGAACTCATGATGAAGAGGAAGTAAGGTCTGGGTTTTACCTTTCTGGAGATGAGATAACCAACTACTCCGTCATCTTCCTAACCTCAGCATCGACCCCCGTCATTTCCCAATGGCCTAGTGCAATGGGGATATTCCCGATGCTGTTCAATTGGTCGAAGAAATCTTTGAGGGCAAATGGTTTATTACTGACTTCTTGGAGGCGGGCATAATCAGCCAACGCATTTTCCACCAGGTGCTTACCCGTGATGTAGCTGGTACCGTAACCCGGCTGTCTCAGGTAAAGGTGCTGCTCGAACAGAAGCAGTTCCTTCTCGGTTTTCATCCAGCCACGCGGAGTGTATTCCGAGTGGATACCGCCAGCTTCTTCCATCGTCATCTCATTGGCGTGCGCGTACAAGGACCCCAATCCGCGTGCCGCCCGTTGGGCAATCATGATGTAGACGATCTCCCGGACCCTCGGGTTATCATCATACAACCCCGCCTGCATGAAGGATTCCTCTACCGCAGTAGCCACGCCCTCATTGCGGGAGTCGAAGATGTTGTAAAGCAGTGGGCCGCTCCGGATCGGACTGGCATGCGGTTCGGTATCCATACGCGCCAACTCAAACCAGTGGTAGAAATGGGAATACAACGGACGCTGGTCATAGTGGGCCGTAATCCAGAAAAAATTCCTGCGGTCTGCTGGAACGAATCCACCCAGGTGTTCGCGTAAAGCCGGATCAAAATAATCTTTCACCGTTACGATGTCTTCCGCTTCCAGGAAGTTCATTAAGCTTTGGGCCGATTTCTCCGCCAGCGCGTCGTAAGCTGCTGGTGAATCCGCTGCTACCAGTTGTGGCAAATCCCGGTTCCGGTGCTCCTCCAGTTTGAGGGAAGCCCAAGCCCTTGCTAACTCCCGTTTCAGGATCATCACCTCGTCCTCCCAGGTCAGGGGCACCAGGTGGACATTTTGCAAGTACCAGGTGTAATTGTCTTTCCCAATGCCTGACGGACCGGTCTTCGTCGCAGCCTCCGCCTCCAACCAGGTCACGAGTGAATTGGTCGATGCCGTCGCCGCCGCTACTGCGGCGGCAATCTCCTCGTCTTCGCTAACGCCTTCCTGCTCCAGTATGGTTTGCAAATTGTTGCTTTGCGTCCGGATATCCCGAATGCCCGCTACCCAAAGGTCCTTGGCATTACCGGTCAAATTACGTTTGGCTTGTTCATTCAATGGTGGG
Organism: Lewinella sp.; assembly: GCA_045110355.1. GTDB lineage: Bacteria > Bacteroidota > Bacteroidia > Chitinophagales > Saprospiraceae > Neolewinella. The sequence continues at coordinate 10,321 of JBGCFZ010000255.1, forward strand.
ATAACGCTCAGGTCAGCCAGTAGCCGTTCTTTTGCTGCTGCACTCAGAGGGAAGGAATAGGTCCATAACTCCGTAGTGCCATGATTTGTCGGCCCTTCATGTGCAGGCACATCACTGCGCGACATCCAGAGCGCTTTGTAGTACGCAGGGTCCCGAACCCAGGGCTGTAGGATCCGGTCATTAAAGTCGTAGCCGTTCATCTCGGCCCAAACGATGTGCCAGTCTACCTGCTGGGCCACGTCCCAACCGGTAGTGTCCATCGCCAGCAAACGTGCCTGCAGCGTTTCGAAGGCCGGGCGGCGCTGTTGGAAGGTTTCCACAGTATAATCCGGCGCACCTTCACGCAGCGGGGGTTGCTCAAAAGTTCGCCACTCCTGGAATAGGGTAGTGAGGTCTTTATAGTCCCGGGTGATTTCAGCGGCAGGGGCCTCCGCTGCGGTTGCCGTTTGCTGGCAGCTGAAAAAGGTTTGGGTAAGGAGCAATAGCAATAGTGGGTAAAGCAGACGGATCATAATACTTAGTAGTTCAGGGGAGCAAGATATGCCGTATTATGGAACCTGGAAGTTTTGCAGTATTTTGTGGGTGGTCACCCGGATTCGCATTGGGCGTCTTCAAAAAACATATACAATGGAAGAAAAAAAGAAAACCAGCTCATTAGAAATGATAGCAGTAGTTTTTTGCGGATTAGGCTGTTTATTGGTAGTAGGATATGCTTTCATTGAAACCGAATTGGATTTGTTCTCCATTGCGCTTGCCCTGAATGGGATCGGCATTGTGGCTTTTCTCTTTGGGAGGAATTCGGAAAAAGCCCATTAGCGTAACTATATACTTGTTAATCATGGGGTTTTCCAGGAGAGGGGCTTTTTGGGCGCGGCCGCAGGTGCAAGGGGAAGTTGTGCAACAGCAAAGTTGGTGGTCCCCCAACCATTGAACTCACCCAATAGTGTTCTTAGCGCCTTAGTGGTTACCTGACGCCAAGCTCGTACCTTCGCCGCATGCCCAAAACTTCCTTCAAAACCATCACCTATCAGGAGCAGCAGTTTGACCTGCCCGCCAACGCCCTTGGTGGAGAACGCACTGCTCCCAAACTCAAGCCCGCCGATGAGTTGCTGCTGGACTGGGCCTACGAGACGGCAGGAGCAACAACGCTGGAGGCCATTGGTATTTACCACGACCGGGCGGGCGTCCTTTGCACCTGCGTCCGCGCCCAAAAGAAGCGCTTCGTAACGAATAATAGTCGTCACCATATTGCTCTGAAAACCAGTTACGAGAAGAACGGTATGTCATCCGTACCTGGCCTGGTGAGTCCGTTGGAGGTTCCAACTTCGGGAATAAGGATCAATATTTTACAAGTGCCCAAATCACTGGAATTATTTGAGCTCTATCTGCATCACCTGGCAAGTACGGCTGGCCCGGAAACACAATTAGCCGCTGTTTTCCAGACGCGGAACTTCACCCCGAAGCTGCTCGATATTGCCGGCAAATATGCCGCAGCAGTTCACCAAAGCCGAGCCTACAAAAAAGCCCGCCTGCTGCTCTTAAGTGATTTTACGTCCCCTGCTTCGTCAGCTGTTCCGCTTACAGAAGTTAGCTACGGCAACGTCACCTACCAACAGTATCCCGGTGTTTTTTCGGCCAATCACATCGACTACGCTACTCAGTTTATGCTCGACGAGTGGGTAACAAACCCACGACTGACTGAAATTGAGGCTCCCCACGAAATATTGGACGTTGGCTGTGGCAACGGCATCATCGGCGATTACCTGCTGGGTAAGTATCCCGAAGCCCGGCTAACGGCAACGGACATCTCCCGAGTGGCCATCGACTCAACCCGGCTGAACCTCACCAACCACGGTTATCAGGATCGGGCAAGCGTAATGATCGCCGCATCGATCAGTGAAATCGCGACCCCTAAACGCTTCGACCTGATCGTCACCAACCCACCCTTTCACGACGAATACCAAACGGACATCTCCGTCAGTCTGGATCTGTTCCTCCAGGCGAGTGAACGCCTGTCAATCTCCGGCTACTTGGTTGTCGTAGCCAATCGGCACCTGAATTACCTGACCCACCTACGTCGGTATTTCGACGAAGTGGTTACGGTGGCTGAGAACGATAAGTTTATTGTTTACCGAAGCCGATAACGCCCGTCGGGGCAGTGCCCTTTGATAGGGCAGGTAGTCTTGCCGAATCGGTCTTCAGTTTCTCCCTTTTGATTAGTTTTAAGAGGTACTTCCTTAGTAGCTTTGGTGCTGAAAAAATCAGGTCATGCTGCTTTCCGGGAACCATGTGGTGAATAACCTCTTTGGCATTCACCAACTGATCGCAGGAGAAGTAGGCATTGGGCGGGTAGATGAGCCAATCATCGGTACCATGCAGAATAACGGTGTTTGCCCTGATGTTTGCCCAACTGCCCACCATGTCTTCGAGTTGTTCCTGGTGGCTCAGTTTTTCGGAATTGGCCGTTTGTATTGAACTTGGGAGGAGCCAGCTCAAGCTCCAGTGACTGGTAGGGTGGGTGGCCCAATAGGTATACTCCTCACGCGGCGCAGTACTGGCGGATTGAAGCAGCAGGCCGTTGATGAGGTCCGGGAAATCCATTGCGATGCGTGCGCTGACGGTGCCACCATAACTACTGCCGTGCAGAATGATGGGTTGGTTGCCTGCTCGGCGTTCGCGGATGATGGCCGCCACGTTGCGGGCTTGTTCTTTTACCGAAATCATTGGAATGCCCAACCCGCTGCCTCCGTACCCTGGCCGATCGACGGCCAGTAGATTGGCCGCAGCCCTCAATGTGCTGTCTCGTAGCATATTAAACCAAAAGGAGCTGCTGGACGGGGAACCATGCACAAAAACCAGCAAGGGCTTGGTGACATCTTCACCAAGTTGGACGTAACGAATTTTTCGGCTGGGGCCTTTCAGGTAGCCAAAAGTGGCATCGCCGAATTGACCACTTTTGATGGCAGCGGTCAATTTAGCATCGTTCCATTGGTTACTTACAAATGGCTCAAAACGATAGACCGCGTAGGCCAGAAAAAGAAAGATTGGCGTAAGCAGCAAAAGCGCGATCAGGTGTTTTTTGCGGAGCATACTCTTATAACGGAAGATGGACCCTTTGCGTTTGGCTTAATGCGCTTTTTCCCTTGAAGAGGTATTGCTTCATTAGAATAATGGTTGGTATTAATCCTGTTTAAACTAGTGTGCATAGCAAATTGCAGGAACTAGTGGATGAATTCACAATTACTTGACCGTTATTCCTTGCCTTTTAGCACCGTGACTTCGTTGCTGAAATCCTCATTTAGCTATGGCTAAAATCCGGTTTCAGCGCCTTGCCACGGCACGAAAATCCTGCGGAC
>JBGCFZ010000256.1:0-8218 GCA_045110355.1 Lewinella sp.
TGATGTAGAATAACTACCAATAGCGACTTTGGCTTTTACCGTTTGCCCCCGTTTGGGGTTGTAAATGTCCGATAGGAATACTGGGAAATACCCGCCGCATTCAATTGTCTTTCCACCTACGAGCCTTTCCGCCAACTCCAAAACCCGTTGCTCCGCCTGCAAATAATCAGTAATAAGCAAACCGGCGAGCGCAGCATCCTGATAACCCGATTGCTTTGATGATAACGCATCAATGGACGTACTTGCTGTGATACAAATCTCTTTGGCGGTAGTGGCCAAAGTCATAGCGTCCTCTTTGGAAAGGTCCATGTTTTCTCCATGCGTAAATAATAGCCTGGCAAAGGATTCCCGTGTTTCTTTCAGACTAGTGGATAATTGCGTTGCGAGATCGGGGAGCCTGGAACTCCCATCCTTGTCGGCTTCCTGAATTTACTGGTAAAGCTGTATACAAGCCGACTCACGATCCCGAACGCCAATAAAAAAAGGCTGGATAGGTCTGAACCTTGCTTTGGTATCGTCTTTCAACAACTCATCCACCCTTCGAACCAACTCATGCTGTTGATCAACCTGTTGAGCAATTACCCGGTCGTGAACGCTGGCATTCCTGTAAGACAATTGATGGTACTGCTCATGAATCGTCTGGTGCTGGAGATAAAACAAGCTGCCAAAAACGGAGAGGGTGGTGAAGATGAGGGCGAGGGCATAACCTTTGGACATGGGAATGGCGTTTAGGCCCATTAAACCTATCCTCAATTTTGATTATTGGCGGGTGGAGTTGATTTAACGTACTGTCCAATCAACGAAAACGAGGGGATAAATCCCCTCGCTAAGCCGGGCGTCCCTCCGGGACTTTACCATGCGGTTACTTCAACACCCGCGTATCATAAGTAGCAATCCCCTGCTCCTTCAGCCAGGCCTGCTGCGCCTTCAACCGCCGCAAGAAGTCCTTATAATCCCGCTTACTTTGCGGGGTCCAGCCTACTTCCGAGAGGGCGAGCAGGCGCGGGAAGGTCAGGTAGTCAATGTCTTCGATGGAGCGGATGGTCTCGCCCCAAAGCGGGGCCTCGATGCCCAGGATATCATCATTAGAGATACCGTCTACGAGTTTTACGGGGTCCCATAAATAAGCAGAATCGACCTCAATATAGGCGGCCCAGTGCAGGCCGATCCGGCTCAGGGTATCGTACTGCATATCGAGGTAAGTTCGGGTAGCTGGGCTGATCAAAACCTGGTTGCCGAGTTTCTTGGCCATCAGGGCGTATTCGGTATGGTTCCAGAGTTGGGCGACGGTGCCTTCGGCGAGTCCGGCAACGGCGACTTCGTCCCACCCCATCGCTTTTTTGCCATGATTGATGATGATCTGCTGGACCTCTCGGACGAACTTTACGTAGTCGTCGTGCGGGGTGACGGCGCTCTCATCTCCTCCCAAATGGATATAAGGACCAGGGGTGATGGCGGCCAGTTCACGGACCACGTCGTCAACAAATTGGTAGGTGACTTCCTTGTTCGCGTCCAGGGTACTGAAGCCGACTTCGGTACCGGTGTACGGGTCTCGGGCCTGGCCGTCGAGGTTCAATTCGGCGTAGGCAGACAGGGCGGCGTTGGTGTGGCCGGGCATATCGATCTCGGGCACCACCGTCATGCCCCGGCTGGCGGCGTAAGCGACAATGTCTTTGTATTGTTCCTGGGTAAAGTACCCGCCGGGGGTACCGTCTACTTCAAACTGCCCGCCAATCGTTGCCAGGTTGGGCCATGATTTGATCTCGATGCGCCAGCCCTGATCGTCGCTCAGGTGCAGGTGGAGATGATTGATTTTGTAGGGGGCGATCCGGTCGATCACGGCCTTGACGGTGTCTACACCAAAGAAGGTGCGGGCCACGTCGAGCATGTACCCACGGTAGGCAAAGCGCGGCATATCGGTGATGGTGCCGGCGGGGAGGAAGCGGCCGCGCTCGGTGTCGGGGCTAAAGGCCAGGACCTGTTCGAGCGTAGTCGTCCCGTTGAAAATACCAGTGGCGTCTTTGGCGCTGATGGTGATGCCTTCGGGCGTGATCTCCAGCAGGTAAGAGCCCTCCGGGAGTGTCAGGCTTTCATCCGTAGTGGTCGTTAGCGGGAGGTTCGTGATTCCCTTGCTTTTTAAGTAATCTACTGCACCTGCGTCCGCGCCCGTCTGTTCATACTGCTTGTCATCTCCCAGAAACAAGTAACCTTCCGAGTTTGACATTTCTACCGGCAGGGGAACCAGCGGCAGGTCACTTAGCGGTGGCATGGCGGGAGGCGGTGGAGGCGTGTCATTACCACAAGCAAAAAGCAGGACGATAAGAAGAAGAGGTAGGAGGTAGCGCATGTTCGTTTTTTTAACAGCAGGAAAGATACGATATGGGCGCGAACGCAGGTGCAGGGAAGGTTGAGGGGCCATGTTCAGGTAGCCGGCTCCAGGTAGTCCTCCCAAAAGAGGACCGGCCTAAAAGCGTAATACAGCGGTAGGATGCCGATCGTCATAAACAGCAGCCCGAGGGGAGCTGCTTCGTAGATGCCCAGGTCAGCATTCTGGTCGAGGTTCAGCGGGTCGTTGATACCAACGTAGACTGCCATGCATCCGGCGGCAAAAAATAATCCGCAAAATCCGAGGGCCAGAAGGCGGACGACCCATCGCCAGAATTTTATTTCAAACTTGCTTTCTTTTTGTTTCATCAGGAGTGGGTGAGTCTGCCGTACCAGGAAAAGAGCATCACGACTGGGATAAATACCAGGAAAAAGAAATCGAGCACCAGGTGAATGTTCTGAACCCTTGGTGGACCGGGGCTAAGGTAAGCTTCGGTGGGGGCCGCAGGGTTGTAATAAATGCGCCATTCATTGGCACTACGAAGTTGCTGTAGCGCGCGTGAATCCGTTCCAGCATTGATTAATTCTTCGGCTGGGGAGAGGTAGTAGCCAGTGTACTTGGTGCCGCGCACGGTGTATTGATACTCCGTTTGTGGCGGGTTTGCTTTTTGGGGGTAACCACCCGGCAGGGGGGCTGCTTCGGGCACCTCGCTGGTGAACGAGGCCACTGCGCGCGGCCACGTTTGTACCACCTGCCGTTTACGTTCTGCCGCCAGGCGTTTGCGGCGATAGCGGAAGGCTAGCACGAAGGTGATGGCGAAGAGGAGGGTGGTGGCGTAGATCATGGGCGGGTAAGATAAATTGTTTTTGGGGAAGGTGAATTTTGGTTTTGGGTGCCTTTGCTACAGCTGAAGCTGCAGCCTGTGGTATAAAGTCCTTGCGGACTGGGGGGCTGCGGGTGCTTTTGCTACAGCTGAAGCTGCAGCCTGTAATATTAAGTCCTTACGGACTGGGGTGAAAAATAAATTTTAAATTGATAGGTGAATTTAATTTTGACATTTAATGTTTGAGGTGTACCTTCAGCACACTTGCAACGGTGACCACCAGAAAGACTAAGCTATCACCCTCACTCCTATTCCCGTTGCCCTCCTTTACATTGTTGAATGTCGCAACCAGTGACGCAAAACCGAATAGGAATGGCACGGTCATTTACCCAATTATTTTTTCATGCGGTTGTCTCCGTAAAATACCGACAAGCTTTGATTGATCCCTCTTGGGAACAAGAGCTTTATGCGATTATGGGAGATACGCTTAGAGAAATGGGACATTATCCCATAAAAATCAATGGTATTGATGATCACCTTCATCTGTTATGGCGGCATCATCGAACCCATGATGTGGCAAATACCATGAAATTGGTTAAGGGAAGAAGCTCTCATTGGATTAATGATGCCAAAATCCTTGATCGTCTTTTTCGTTGGCAACCGGGATATGGCGCGTTTTCCGTTTCAGTAGATCGGGTGCCGAGTGTCAAGGGATATATTGAAAAGCAAAAAGTCCATCACCAAAAAATAACTGTCCTTGAAGAATATGCTGGACTATTAAAGTCTCATGGCCAAACCGACCTCAGGGAATTCATGTTTGATGAATTATTATAGCCTAGTCCGCCAGGACTTCAGGCTGCAGCTTCAGCTGTAGCAAAGGATATAATACTCCATTCCCTCCCAGTCCACCAGGACTTCATACCTTAGGCTGCAGCTTCAGCTGTAGCAAAGGATATAATACTCCATTCCCTCCCAGTCCGCCAGGACTTCATACCTTAGGCTGCAGCTTCAGCAGTAGCAAAGGATATAATACTCCATTCCCTCCCAGTCCACCAGGACTTTATACCTTAGGCTGCAGCTTCAGCTGTAGCAAAGGTTTCGCCCTCCTGACAACCTAGATTATTCCAAACAACCTGCATTATTTAACTCCCATGCGAATTCGCAACCTCCTCCCCCTGCTCCTCCCCATCCTACTCTGCACCTGCGACCCCGCCCCTGAAAGTCAAACAGTCAAACAGTCAGACAGTCAGATAGTCAAACAGTCAGATAGTCAAACAGTATTGGGGGCAGGTTTCCCCGTACCCGTCCCTCCACCTCCGCCGCCACCGCCCCCGGTCTTCGACTACGATACGACCCAGTGGACCGAAATCACCCGCCTGGATTCCACCATCCGCCTGGACATCCGCTACGCGACCGCCAATAATTTCATGGAGCAAGTCATTTACGACTGCGGCCGTTGTTTTTACCGCCCACAAGTTGCCCGTGCCCTGCTGAAAGTACACCAAGACCTAAAGCCACAAAACTTAGGTCTCAAAATGTACGATTGCTACCGCCCCGGCCCCTACCAGCAACGCCTGTGGGATGTCTTGCCTGACCCCCGCTACGTAGCCAACCCCAAACGTGGGAGCCTCCACAGCCGCGGTGCCGCCGCCGACCTCACCCTGGTCCGCCTCGACTCCGGCGAAGAACTGGAGATGGGAACCCCCTACGATTTCTTCGGCGAAGAAGCTTACACAACCACCACCAACCTGCCAGCAGAGGTGATGGCCAACCGCACCCTGTTCCAAAAAGCCATGCGGAAGCATGGCTTCCTAACCATCCGTACCGAATGGTGGCATTTCAACTTCGGCGGGCCCCGACTTGAGCTGAGCGAATGGGTATGGGCTTGTGAGTAGTCCTGTCAGCCCATCAATTTATGCGGCCGAAGACGGTCCGTAAGGATAGGAGCGTAGTAACTTTTCGTCTGCCAGGGAGCTTAGCGAGTCTTCCCCGGCCGATACTACTTACTACCAACTACCTGCTAGTCACCAATTATTCTGCCCTGAAACGACTAAAACTCGATCCTCAGAACAACAATTAGTCTATGTCCGGCATTTTAACGACTTTTGGAGCCTTATTCAGAATAACCCCATGTCAGTACCAAACTTTAAATCAGATGTCGAGGCCGTTGATGCCCTGGCCAAAGCTTACCAGGATCTTCGCGCCGAAATTGGCAAAGTAATCGTGGGCCAGGAAGACGTTGTGAAAAACGTCCTCATCTCCCTCTTCGCCAACGGCCACTCTTTACTCGTAGGGGTTCCAGGATTGGCCAAAACGTTGCTGGTATCCACTATCTCCGAAGTGCTTGATCTGGACTTTAAACGGATCCAGTTCACGCCTGACCTGATGCCGACGGACATCACCGGTTCCGAAATCCTCAACGATCAAAAGCGTTTTGATTTTGCACAGGGACCAATCTTCGCCAACATCGTACTGGCGGATGAGATCAACCGTACTCCTCCCAAGACCCAGGCTGCCCTGCTGGAAGCCATGCAGGAGCGCTCCGTAACCGTTAATGGTGTGCGGCACCTCTTACCTGCCCCTTTCTTCGTACTGGCCACCCAGAACCCGATTGAGCAGGAAGGTACCTACCCGCTGCCAGAGGCCCAGTTGGACCGTTTTATGTTCAACATCCCCTTGGATTACCCAACCTACGAGCAAGAGCTGCAGGTGGTGAAAGGAACGACTGGGGTAGGCTCTGCAGAGCTGAATACGATTCTGACCGGAGAACAAATTCTTTACTTCCAGCAACTGGTTCGTAAGATTCCGGTTAGCGACAATGTAGTGGAATACGCCGTAGGCTTAGTTTCCAAAACCCGGCCGAATACTGAGCGGGCTACGGACAACGTCAACGAATACATCAGTTGGGGCGCTGGCCCGCGGGCCAGCCAGTACCTGGTGTTAGGGGCCAAGTGCCACGCTGCTATTACCGGTAAGTACAGCCCCGACATCGAGGATGTACAGGCCATTGCAAAGTATGTCCTCCGCCACCGGATCGTCCGAAACTACAAGGCCGAGGCGGAAGGTATTACGGAAGAGCACGTTATCGAAGCGCTCTTTTAGGCGTTGCGCTTTTTTGGAAAATGGGCTGCCCTGTCGAAGACAGTATAGCGTGCAAAGGGAGCACTGCCCTTCGGCACCAGAAAAGCCGATGGCCGGCACAAGCACGAGGTGTGTCTAAAAAGCCGAAGGCCACCCGCCACAACCCCTTGCGATATCATCTGTTCTATATCAGAATAGAATAACCAACGTATGACTAACCGATTCCTCCATTTCGTGTTTGCCTGTTTCCTGGGGCTGAGCTTTGCTTCCTGTAGCAGCGATATGACCAGCAACCTGAACCCTACACCGGCGGCATTCGGTAAGATCAACAGCTTGTACGTCATTGCCGATAGTACGCTCTGGCTGGCTGGCGCGCGTGATTCGGTGGCTTATTTCTTTGAGTCGCCCTACATCATTCTGCCACAGCCGGAACCGATTTTCGATGTGCGCCATCTGGAGCCGCGCAAGCTAGCCGAGGAGCCTACCTTTCAGCAATTACGTAATTACATCGTGCTGGCAGACCTGAGTGACCTCAATAGCCCAACGACAAAAATGGTACTTGAAGATCTGAGCGATGCCAGGATTCAGCAGGTCAAGGAAGAAGGGTTTGGCTCCGCAGTAGCCCGAAACAAATGGGCGACTGGTCAGCAACTCATCTACCTGATGGGCCGAAATGAACCTGAACTACTGGCCGGGATGAGTACGGCATACCCCGCAGTCGTTAAACGAATAGCAGAGCGGGAAAACGAGCGCGTGAAGGTGACGACCTATTTCCAGGGCATCAATCGTTTGCTCGGCGATACCGTCCGCCAGCGCAGCGGCGCTACCATTGACGTTCCCGGCGGGTACACCCTGGTACCAGTCAATGCGGAAAACTTTGCGTGGCTGCGTAAGCAAACGCAAGGGGGAAGCCTCAACATCATGGCAACACGCATCCCTTACGAGAACCAGGAACAGCTGAGTAAGGCGGGGTTGAAGCAAATTCGGGACATGGTCGGCAAAGAATACTTTGGCTCCACGCTGGACAGTACCTTCATGAAGATTAATGATCAGGATCTTCCACTGTTTGTGGAACAAACCCAACTGAACGGCACCTATGCCCTCGAAGGCCGTGGCATCTGGGAAATGGAGAACGACTTCCTGGCTGGCCCCTTTGTATCCTATCTCATCAATGACGAGGCAGATAAGCAACTGGTCTTAGTAGATGGCTTCGTTTTAGCCCCCGGGCGTAAGAAACGGGAGTTGATGGAAGAACTGGTACAGGTATTACAAACTGCAGTGGTGCAGTAGATAAATCCTTTCAATTCCGATTTAAGGGCGTAGCCAAATTGTCGCAGCGAACGGCGTAGCCACTCCAGTGCCACTGTTCGGCAGCGAGGCACCTTTCTCGTTGATCCGACGCTGGGCAGTATAGGCTTTGGCCACCGTGGCCGGAGTAACTTACGCAGCCTGGACCTTAACTTGGACGTTGGCGTAGGGTACTTCTTCACGCAAGACTTACTCGTCGAGACTGGCTATAGTAGTGCGACAAACGATGTGGATATTAGGGGTAATGGTTTGTTTAATTCAAGGGTTTGGGAGGCATACGCTGGCTTGCGCTATTTTCTCCCTGTTGCCAACCGCCGAATCCAACCTTTCCTCATCGCACGAGCTGGGCGAGCAGGTGCGTCTTTTGAGTCTGAGTCTTCCAGCTTCGGCATTCAATCCAGTGAAAGCTCCAGTAGCTTTGCGGAAGGAGGTATCGGAACACTCTATATGCTGACCAAGCAAGCTGCCCTGGATGTCAGTTTTCGTTACCAAACCGGATTAGATGTCCCTGCCGGGAGTGCCGAAATGATGGTGGCTTCTGCTGGCCTGAAGGTTTTTTTTGGTAAGTAGGTCATCGATCACTATTTCGATATGCTCTAACCTAAGCACCTAAAACTAGTATAAATGTGTTTTCCGCTTCTTTTATCTCCCTCCTTTTTATGGCTTTTGTTTCTGCCCAG
>JBGCFZ010000257.1:0-10653 GCA_045110355.1 Lewinella sp.
GACGAACTCCCGGGGCGGGTAATCCTGATCAGTTGGAGCCTGTGGCGGCTGGGCCAGGTAGAGGAAGTAGTTTTCTTTTTCGCCCTCAAACAACAGCATACCGGTTTGGATTTGCTGGCCCTGGAGTTCGTATTCCAGGACATAGTCGCGGTTCCCTCCGTAGGTTTCGGAGGGGTCCAGCATAATCAAACTTGATGCTCCACGGGAGGTCTGGGCCAGGCCATGGCTCGGACTGCGGATGCTGCTAATGGGCATACCAGCGTTAAGAACGACGTTGATATCAAAAGCGTAGGTTGGCGGACCATCAACATAAGGTTGAGCAGCATAGGCGGTGGTGCCCGACTCGCTTTCTCCGGTAAACCGAGGACCGACTACTGTGGGATATACAAAGCGATAAATACCACTTTCCGGCACCAGCAACTCGGTATACTTCAGTTCCACCTTTACCGTATCTCCTGGTAGGATGTTAGCGACGTTCATCTGAAAAACGTTGGGCCGGTGCTGCTCCAGCAAGGAGGCACGTTTGCCCTCCGCCTTGGCTGCCTCGTACGTCTCACGTGCTTCGGCTTTACGCTGAATGACGCCGGCGATGCGGCGGTTCCCGACGATCATGGTCATACCATATACGGCAGCGTTAGTGGAGCCAGGGAAAACGTAAGTGGCCTCCAGACGCGCCGTTCCTTTGTTTACGTAGGTCTGGTAAACGGTTACGTCGGCAATCACGCCAGCGATGTTAACCTCCGCCTTTGTGCTTTCCAGCGGAAAGTCGGCTTCACCGCTTAACTCAAAGTAAGGACTACTGGTGGTGGATTGAGCGTTGATCAGGCAGCAGCAATAGATTAGGATAATACAGAGCAGGAATCTCATCTAAGTAGTGTTTTATGGATTTGTGATACCACAAAGCACGGGATGAGCGCTGGCTGTTATTTATCAGATTAGGAGGTGTGGGGATTGGGCTAGTATTCGTGACCGGTTGCCTGGTATTCGTTTATCTGGCGCAGCCGCAGGTGCAAGGTAGGTGAACGTAGCAAAGTGGGAGGCTCCGGAGATCAGGCTTTAAGCACCGTATCAGCATCAATGTAGTGGACCTTCAAAAAATGGCCATCTAGGTGGGAGAAGTCTTTGTCTGTGGTTATTAGCTCTGCACCATGCTCAATTGCTGTTGCAGCAATCCATAAGTCATTCTTTCCCATGAGACGGTGAGTACTACTATCCAAAGATTTAGAAGGATGCTTACCTCTGCCATAAAGATCAAGCTCAGCGTATAATACTTTTGTTTTTTGAGTAAGTGGCACTTCTAGGGTCATTTGTAACATCCTTGCCTGACGAGCTATTCTTCTCTCGCCCAGATTCCCTTTTGGAGCAATAACCAACAGTTCCGCAGCCGAGACAATTGAAATGATTCGAATATAGCTGGGATTAAACAAATCAAATTCCTCATGGAGATAAGCCTGAAAATTCAGGCTACGTCCAGCATTAACGACGATGTTAGTATCCAAGACGTACTTCATATTAATCTATGTCAAGGAATTCCTGAATTTCTTTTTCAGGAATATAATCAAATACATCTGATAAATCGGCCCATGCTTCTTTATTACCAGGATTATACCCTTGCTGCTTCATCAACCGTTCGAGATCGACCGACTCAGCAACCTTGTACTCAGCTGAATTAAGATCAGGGTACGAAGCTACTGGCTCCGAAACAGTTACGCCATCTGGCTCTTCTGGGAGAAGATAATCTTCTGCTGAATTTGATTGCTTTAACGCCTCTCTGATTTGCTGTTCGACCTGCAACAATGCTTCCACACTTTCCAGCTGGAACAACATTTCCACGATATTATGGCGTGTTTCAATGATTGCAGACATGCTTGATGAAGTTTGGTGAATGGTAAAAAAACGAAATTTCCAGCACATTAGTTGCATTCAGGTAAGTGAAGCCCTGCTACTTCAACCTTTCCCTTTAGGGACCGAGGCGATAGCCGAGGATAGGGGCCTTGCATCCTGCGGCCCCGCCCCTATCGCATCCCCTCATAATACTCCACCACTGCCGGATCCACCATCACGTCTCGTGGCGTAAGTGGGTTACGCAACACAATGCCCTGCAGCGTGGTGCAACGCGACAGCGCTACGTAGGTCTGCCCGTGCTCAAAGGCCCCACGGCCCAGGTCGATAATAATTTTCTCGAAAGTCTTCCCCTGAGATTTGTGGATGGTAACCGCCCAGGCTAAACGAACGGGCAACTGCTTGTAGGTTCCCAAGGTCTCCGTACCAATCTTTGTATCCTCCAGCGTTCCGGTGGCGGTATAGCGTATCACGTCCCATTCTTCGTAGCCAACCTCTATCGTTCGGGGCTTACCATCTTCTGAGACCAGAATAATGACCGACTCCGTCTTGCATTCCACCACCGTGCCGATGGTGCCGTTCACATATTTCTTATCGTTGTCGTTTCGGACCGTCATCACCTGAGCGCCGACCTTCAATTTCAGGGCAGCGGGAACGGGGAAAAGGTTTTCGGCAAATTTGCCTTTGACCTGCGCCAGGTAGAGGACTTCCGGATGCTGGTTTTCCGTCAGCTTCCTGGCGTTGATCCCGTTAACGGTGGCATTGCGTGCCGCCAGGGTAAGGTAATTTTCTCCTTCTTCCGGAACAAAATCAGGGATATGCCGCTCGTTAAGCGACTCCAGCTCGTCGTAATCCACCGTCGCATTACGAATGGCTTCGAGCAACCGAAGAAAATGCCGACTGTCTTGCCGGTAGACTTGCCGCAGTTCAATCATTTCCAGATCAATCATATCCAGGCAATCAGCACTAAAGAAGTAAGCACTGGCGTACCGCTGGCTGAAGTACATTTTTTCTTCCTGGCTGCTGACGATGGGGGGCAATTGGTATAAATCACCAAACAGGATGATCTGCACACCACCAAACGGGCGTTGGCTGTTTCGGTTCATCTTGAGGGCCAGGTCAATGGCTTCCATCACATCCGCTCGCACCATACTTATTTCATCGATGATGAGCACCTCCAGATTTTCAAACAATCGTTTGTACCGCCGATTGGGGCGGACATTTTCCGGGAGGATCAACCGGGGAGGAAATCCGAAAAGGCTATGAATAGTTTGCCCCCGTACGTTCAGCGCCGCTACACCCGTTGGAGCCAGCACCACCACGTTTCGGGTAGTACTGCGCCGAAAGATTTGCAGTAGGGTGGATTTCCCGGTACCCGCCCGTCCGGTGATGAACAGGTGGTCACCTGAATCCATTCGCTCGAGGGCGTAATTAAAGTCATCGGAAAGCTGTAGAGGTTCGAGCACCATAGGAGCGAAGGTAATGATGCATCCTTTGTTCGGGCACAAATGAAGTAAGAATGGTTGGTTAAGGCCAAATTAAAATTTGCCTGGAAGTCTTAAATTAAACCCGGTATTCCCAGAATAGACGTCTCCAGACAAAGACAGATGAGTCAAGCCTTTAATGGGGTTCCAAGTTAAATTCTGTTTTAACAAAATATCACCTTTAAGGTTAAATTATTGCATTTTATTACCCATAAAGTTACAATCTATTAACTAGATGTCGTACCTTGCAAGTGCTTAAGACATCCATCTCTACTCAGATCGTTGTCGTTTTCTAACACCCCCCATATTACCTAACCTAAACCACCGTACTATGCGTACCCTTATTCTTACCTGTCTCCTGGCAGTTTTCTCCTTCTCTCTTTCCGCACAAGTAGATGCTAAACTCAACGTTGGCTCCTTGATCTTCGGAGGTCTTGGCGTAGCCGCCGATTTCTCGCTCAGTGAAAACACCTCCCTTTCTGGCGGTATCGGCTATGCTGCCAACGACTTCGGTAGCGACAATTTCAAGTACACCAACCTCCGGCTCATTCCTGAATTTCGTTACTACCTGAACCCCGACCGTGGGGCAGACAAGTTTTTTGTTGGCGGTTACGGCAAGCTAACCTTTGTGACTGCAAAAGACAAGGCTGACAATTCAGAAGTCGATGCAACGCGTGGTGCATTGGGCATTCTTTTCGGCAATAAGTGGGTAACCGACAGCGGCTTTATGTTCGAGCTCAACATGGGTCTTGGCCGTGGCACCGTATTTGGAGGTGCTGACGACGACAATGAATTTGAAGCCACCTTCGAGGCCATTTCTGGTCTGGATTTCCGTCTTGGCATCATTGCCGGTTGGCGTTTTGGTGGCTAATTAACCATCCCAATACTTTGGCAACGGCCTCCAGCATTCACGCTGGGGGCCGTTGTTGATTTTAGTACTTCCTTATGGAGGTTTACCTTGTGGTACTTTCAAGGCTTTTTCAGGGCGCGGGCGCAGGTGCTTAAAAAGGTAAAAAGAGCAAGGAAAGCAAACAACGTTATTACCGATGAAAAAAATGTCTAAGGCTAAGCAAAAGGCCTACGCAGCTGACCGGCTGACTTTTGCAAAGGAGGTCCTTCAGCAATACCTGAATTTTGATCTTGACCCTAAGCGAACGCCTTCCGGTTTGGGCTACATCATCCACGAACAGGGAGACGGGCCACGCCCGAAGCAAGGACAGGCGGTAAAAGTCAACTACCTTGGCCTGTTGGTCAATGACGGTACCCTCTTCGATGACTCCCTCACCAAAGGCCGATCCTTTCGCTTTCGCCTCGGCATCGGAGAAGTCATCCCCGGATGGGATGAAGGCATAGATTTGCTACGCGTAGGAGACGAAGCCACCCTTTTCCTGCCACCAAAACTGGGCTATGGCAACGCCAAAAAGGGCAACATCCCGGGCAATAGTGAACTGATGTTTTATGTGGAAGTGGTGGGAGTTGGGTAGTATTCAGCGGTTATAACTAAGCCAAAGTCCCTGCTCTTTACATCCTTCCTGGCACCTGCGGCCGCGCCTAAAAAGTAAAGCCGTAATTCGCATTTAGTTGAACGTCATTATACCCTGGCCGGGCTTCATTTCCTCCCGACCGGATGTAGGAGACATTGAGATTGATCGACTGTTTGTCGTTAATCTTATAGCTTCCACCGAGGGAGGTCTGAAGAATTCCGTCCGAGGCATCTTCGATCCCCAACAAAGGATCAAACTGGGTAAAGGCCAGCTGGTAGCCCGCCGAAACATTCAAAGATCCTTCTTCTTTAAACAACTTCCTCCGGTAACCGAGCGTGGGGCCCACGGTCGTAATATTGAGGTCAGGGTTGGCATTTCGATGCATCAATAAGGAGGCGCTCAGCGCACCCGGGGCATCATCTGGCTGATAGGCATAACTGACCAACAACATCGTAAACCGGCTTGTTTGGCCAGGGTCTACTTCATCATCCCTGATCAAGGCGGCCCGCTGATAGCCTCCTGAAAAAACCAGTGCATGTTCGTTTTTTGCCCCAAGGGCCACCGAAGTGGTTAAGTCAACACTCTGTTGAGTTTGGGCCAGCACAATACTGTCGACCAATAAGTTATTGACGGCAATCGCCTTGTAGCGGTTTGTAGAAGTAAAGTTGCTGAGGCTCAGGTTCGTATTCACCCGGTCGCTTAGGGCATAATTTAGGTTCAGCGAGCCAATAAGTCGGTTAAGATTGGCCGCACGCGAGTTATCCAGGTCATTACGTTGGAGGCCGAAGTTTGTACTGAGGGTGAGCTTATTCTCGAATAAAGGAGCGCTTAAGCCAGCAGTAAAGTTCTCGAGGTCATTCTGGAAAAACAGACTGCCATGGGTTCGGTATTCAGGATCAATCCGTTCGTATTGAAAGTTGATTTTTCCGAACTTGGGTGACAGATTAATCTTTGTCCGGAATGCCTGTGCGGCAGTAGTGGTAGTCTTAGGCTGAAAAAGGCCGAATAACCGAACGCGACCATCGGGATCGTTCAACAGTGGTGAGGTGTCATCACGCGTAAGAACAGAGCTTGCCCATTCAGCTTCAAAACTGATGAACTTGCTAAGTTGGTGCTCCCCCGCTATGGTCAAAACCATATTTCGTTCGGGGTTGGCAAGTAAGGAGTCAGGCTCCGAAGCCGCATTTTGTGGCTTATCTAGGGAGTTAAATAACGAGGCGGTCAAAGAGGTACCGGCGCGGTTATCAAAGCCAAATTTCAATCCTCTGCCGACCCTGCGATAGGCCGTCTCGAGGTCCTGAATACTGCCAGCATCCTGAATACGTGCCCGACGAAGTTTGCCACTCATCAGGGCGAGGTAAAAATTTCCCGGTCGTAGTTCTAAGCCACCTCCCCTGAAGTTTACCCCCGACAGACTGTACGGTGAAAAGTTGATACTCCGATCGCCAGCGTGAAGGGTAATCCAACGATAGGTTGGGCTAATACCGGCGAAGGAATAACTGGGCAGATTATAGAGCGTGTTTCGGTTGGAATATGCAGCATTAAATGGCGCCTTAATGCCAAGAAAATCAAAATTCAAAGCTGCATTTACGCCCCAGTTAAAAGGCGTGTTTCGGGGAAGTGCTCCACTCCCATTATCGTCAAAATAATTATAGCCAATCCGCGCACCAGCCTGGCCAGTGATCCGCAGATAATCGCGCGCAGCAATACGTTCGGAAATGTCCGAAAAGAAGCCTTCAACATCTTGTGCAGACAGGTGGACTATAGACAAAAGAAATACTACTGAAAGAAGTAGGCGCATAGAGGCAAAGATAGGTGGCAGGCTAGTCGAAGGTAAACAAAAGAATATTTACCCGTTCTTCTATCTGTTCGGATTTCAGGCTTTTCCTCCAATACCTCATCACATGATCTTAGGGAGAAGCTCCCCTGTATTACTGGCTCATAGAATTTCAGCAACCGCTTATTTTAGTGGTTGGCGCGGCCGCAGGTGCGAGGATTGGTTAAAGAAGCAGTTAAATACACCTACATTAATTAACACTACATCAATTTGCGCAAACATGTTATCACCATTTATTGCACCACACAATTGATTTACAAGCTAATACATCATTTTTCTTCGTAAATTTGTTGCCTGATCTGCTTGAAATTGCACAAGTAAAGTAGGCTCGGGTATTTTCGTGTGTGGATTGACCTGTGAACATTACAACCAACTACGTCTGAGCTGTCGTAACTCACATTTCCTGATCACTTATACTGACGACGCTGCCACCACCCGACGGTACTGTGTGGTTAAGGATCAATACGTTACCTATTTCTTCTCCTTGCTTTTGTACAGAATACCTACGAATATGAAAAAGTACACCTTCCTCTATTTACTTCCATTTATTTTTATAGCCCTAACAACATCAGCTTTTGGACAACAGTGTAACCCTTTAACAATAGTTCCGTACGGTTCTCCAAATTGTGCCAGCCCAGGTAGTGATGTTTTCACGGGAGTAAGTACCCCCAGTGGCAATTTACCATATACCTACTTATGGGAAAATGGCAGCACCGCATTTGATCGTGGTCGATTAGGACCTGGCAGGTATTTTGTTACGGTTACGGATGCTCGTGATCAGGAAGCCAGAGCAATCATTCAAATCGCTGATGAGGTTGTTGCCAGGTTGGTTCTTACTGACCAACATTGTGATGGTGATGTTTCGGGCAATATCAGAGTAGCAATCAATCATTGTGATCTGATCACGGTTGTACTTTACAGGGCAGGAAATTTTTCGAACCCTCTACTAAGCCAAACTTATCTGGCTAATGAATTTAATAGCCCTTCATTTGACGTAGACCCAGGAAATTATTTTTTAGAAGTCAGTAATGGAGGCCGACCTGGTTCTTTTACGATTGGGTTTACCATTGATGAAGTTGAGGGCTTTACGGCTAGTGTAGGAAATACTAGTGGAGCCGATTGTGGCGAATCTAACGGTTCTGCCACCATCAATACTACATTCGGAGGTACAAGTTCCTCAAGGGGGGGAGGAGCCGGATCAGAATCGGGGGTATTGGCTTCCGCTTATTACAGCTGGTCTGACGGAGTTGGGACTTCTAATAACACTCGTAATGACTTGGCTGCGGGTTCCTATAACGTTTCCGTAACTGCTCAGCACTGTGACTGCCTGGTAGATCTTGACGTGGAAATTCCGAGCAATGGAGGAACCCTAACGGATCCTGGCTGTATTTTAGACGATCGGGGACAGTGCACCGCTGCACCGGGCATAAGCAATATATGCCAGGAAGATGTTGGCAGAGGTGTTTTAATAAATGCCTCCCCAGGCACCTGCAGCGATGACATTCCACCAACTTATCAGTGGTACAGCTCAATTAATGGGGCGGAACGGCGGATCATAATTGGGGCTAATGGAGAAGACTACAATATCACTTCATTTTCTGCCGATGGTAACTGGCAATTCTGGCGGCGTGCATATTGTTCTTGCGAGACGCTTGACGATGGCCAGTACACCTCTCCTTTTACCATTGACGTATCCAGCGTTACTGCTAGCCTAAGCGCATCAAATACTACACCTTGTGTTGGTGAATCCATCACGCTTACGGCAAATGTATCTGGTGGCGGAGACCAGCTTTTCTCCTACAATTGGTCCTATGATCCTGAGGCCTCAACGCGCATTGTCACCATTACAAATCCCGTCTCTTCCCGTTATCAGGTAACAGTTACGGATAGACAGGGTTGCTCAGACGTTGCGTTCGTAGATATTCAGGTTGCGGAGTCAATCACCAGCATGATCGTTGGCGGAAATGCCATTAGCTGCCATGATGGAGATGACGGAGGGTTTGTCGTCTCTGCCAGTAATGGTACTGCTCCTTATACTTACAGGTGGAATAATGGCGTAAGTGGGCAGGTGAACACCGGTCTTTCTGCGGGGACTTATACGGTAACGGCCACAGATGTCAACGGCTGCACCGGTGCCACCTCGTTTACGCTGGAGAACCCTACGGAGATCAGTATCGAAATTGTTAGTTTAATCCCTCCTACTTGTTTTGGTTTTACGAATGGTTCAATTTCAGTCACAGCCGAAGGTGGGACCCCAAACTATTCCTATGCCTGGAGCGATGGACAAACCGGATCTACTGCAAGAAATCTTTTTGCCGGCACCTATAGCGTTACGGTTACTGATGCTCAAGGGTGTACTGCCATCAGAAGAATAACCATCTCTCAACCATCCATGTTAATTCCCTCCGGCTTTTCTACTACCAATGTAAGTTGCCGGAATGAAAATGACGGTAGTGCAACGGTAGGGGCCGCAGGCGGTAGCCCTCCTTATTCATTTAGCTGGAGCAACGGAGGTGCTGGAAACACCATTACTAATCTTTCAGCAGGAAGTTATACCGTAACCATTACCGACAGTAGAGGTTGCTCTACATCAATTGGAGGGACCGTTTCACAGCCAAATCAAAACCTTTCAGTCACAACGACAAATGTCACCAATGTAAGTTGCCGCAACGGAAACGACGGGGCCATTACCGTGCTGGCAAGTGGCGGTACCTCCCCATATACTTATGCCTGGAATACTGGTGCCGATGGACGCTTTCTCACCAATCTTACCGCCGGTAATTACATTGTTACTGTTACGGATGCTAACGGATGTACTTCTGGGATCGGCATCCCGGTTTCACAACCAGCCGAGGGCTTGTCCGTTGGTCTTAGTCTGATCGATGACGTCAACTGTTTTGGTGCAAATGACGGAGCCATTACCGCCATGGCCAGTGGCGGAACTTCCCCCTACACTTATGTGTGGAGCAACGGGACTACCGGTCGGTTCAATACGGATCTTCCTCCGGGGAATTATTCCGTTACCGCGACTGACGCCAATTCGTGTACTGATGTGATCAGTAATATTACGATCAACGAGCCCTCCCCCATCTTCCCAACGACTTCCATCTCCAACGCCTCCTGTGCCGGAGGCAATGATGGTGCCATCGACCTCTCAGTTTTTGAAGGCACCCCACCCTACTCCTACCAGTGGAGTCATGGGCCTACCACTCAAGATGTATTCAACCTCACTGCTGGTTTTTACGATGTAACCATCACTGATGCCAATGATTGTACGGTAGTGGCAGAAGGTACTGTCGATGAACCTTCCCAAAGCCTTGCTGTAACAACGACCTCAGTGATCAATGTAAGTTGCCGCAACGGAAACGACGGGGCCATTACCGTGCTGGCAAGTGGCGGCACCTCTCCCTATACTTATGCCTGGAATACTGGTGCCAATGGACGCTTTCTCACCAATCTTACCGCCGGCAATTACATTGTTACTGTTACGGATGCTAACGGATGTACTACCGGGATCGGCATCCCGGTTTCACAACCAGCAGAAAGCTTGTCCGTTGGCCTAAGCCTGATCGCCGACGTCAATTGTTTCGGTGCAAATGACGGAGCCATTACCGCCATGGCCAGTGGCGGAACTTCCCCCTATACTTATGTGTGGAGCAACGGGACTACCGGTCGGTTCAATACGGATCTTCCTCCGGGGAATTATTCCGTTACCGCGACTGACGCCAATTCGTGTACTGATGTGATCAGTAATATTACGATCAACGAACCCTCTCCCATCTTCCCAACAACTTCCATCTCCGACGTTTCCTGTGCCGGAGGAGATGACGGCGCCATCAACCTCTCGGTATTTGAAGGGACGCCCGCTGATTCTTATCAGTGGAGTCATGGGCCTACCACTCAAGATGTATTCAACCTCACTGCTGGTTTTTACGATGTAACCATCACTGATGCCAATGATTGTACGGTAGTGGCAGAAGGTACTGTCGATGAACCTTCCCAAAGC
>JBGCFZ010000258.1:0-13056 GCA_045110355.1 Lewinella sp.
GGTAGCTGCTGCGGGGACGGTAGTCGTCAGCGCCTGGCCAGAACACATGCCGAAGACAGGGTTCGGGTTCAGGAAAGCGCGGCTATTCTCCAGGCTGAAGGTAGCGGTGCTGTCCAAAGAGGTCAGTTCTACGGTAGCATCAGGATTAGGGTTAACCGTTACCGTGTAGGTTACGGGGTCACCAGCACATCCATTATTGAACGGTGAAACGGTGTACACTACGTCGAGTGGTGCATCGGTTGTGTTCTCCAGCTCATCGTCAACCATCAGGAAGCGATCGCCAGTGGCGGGGTAAGTTCCGTTGGTGAGGATAACACCCATTGGGACAACTGCTTCGTACTCCAGAACAACGTTGTTCTGGAAGTCTGCGGGGTCACTCCATGCGCTGTTGGCAGCAGGATTAACGGTAAGGCCAGTAGCGTCAGTATTACAGATCGTGGTATCAATCTGGTTAGTAACAGACTCAACGGTTAGGATAACCGGCTCGGCTGTGTAGCGGAAGTTATAAGTAATCGTTTCGCTGGTACAGCCAGGGCCGGAAACGAGACGAACTTCGTAGGTCACGATTGCCGGAGCGCCCGTGCGGTTACGGTAAGTATCCGTACCGAAGAAGCCTTCGGAGCGTCGTAGTGTTAATGGCGAACCACTGTATACGGAAGAGATGGTCTCGAAATTAGCTGCATTCGCGAGGGAAACGTTGTTGTAAACGGTATCAATGATGATGGAATCGAAGGCGATCATGTTGGTGATCGTCTGCGTAGCATCAAAATCAAAACCACTGTCATCAAGGGACACGTTTGAACAAAGGTTAACCTGAGGAGGAGTGACATTCACACCAACAAATTCCGGGTAAACCGTTACCGTTAGGCGAATGGTATCACCAAAGCAACTTGGTTCTCCGACACGAGAAATACTTGGGACTACGGTGTAGACCACCTGTTGGGCGGAAGTACCGACGTTTATGATTTCGTCTTCGAAGAAGGATACATCTGCCTGTGCGGGGAAGTTATTACCACCGAAGTTTCCGTTCGGGCCGCTGGCGCGAGAGCCATTGGAAGTATTGAAACTGATGTCTGGTCCGGTTTCCACGTCGACAACCTCAGCAATAAGGTTGCTCACACCCGTTGAGGGAATGGTCATGGAAGAAAGGATAGCAGAAAGGCTGTCTCCGCTACAGATTTCAGCACTGTAGTTACCCTCACCATCTTCCAAAATCATCGTGGCATCACTGGCCATAGACAATGTTGGATTAGGTTCTACCGTAACGTTTATTTCTACTACACCACCGGGGCAATTAGCTTCAGTCCCCGTAGAAAGCGTGTAGGTAACGACAATGGCCTCATCAGTATTATTAACGAAAGTCTCTCCGTTCAGCAATGTATCAAGGCCAGCATCTCCCACACCTAGCTGAGCGCCAGATGCGTCCAGCGGAGCGGGTACATCCTTACCGGTTACGGTGAAGATGACGTCATCAAAAGCGATGGCGTATGTGATGGAAGCAGCGCCTCCGGCTCCCGCCATTCCGTCTTTATTGTCGAGGCCAAACAGGAAGCCGTCGGAATCAAAAGAGGTACCGGACTGGCCAGCAGAACCGCTCAGGCTGTTACCGCCTTCGCCGCCGACCCAGCCGCCGCCGCCGCCGCCGCCGTTGTTTACACCAGTACCACCAGCGAAGGTGGGCGCACCGCTACCACCGTTTCCACCGGGGCCAGCACCGTTAGCACCATCGCCAGAAGGGGCATTGAAGGTGAACGGGAAGTTATTCTCTGCATTCTCCAGAGCTCCAGCACCGCCGCCGCCGCCGATAACGACCTGTTCAATAATCGAACCTTCGTTACCGCCACGGTTAGGACCACCAATTACAGCAATACTGGTAGCTCCGCCACCAGCACCGGCCATTACGCCGTCAGCACCAGGCTGGCCAAGAATGGCCCGCAGGGTATCACCGGGGATAACGGATCCGCCTAAGATATTAAAGGCTCCTTCAGCTTCAAGGCCACTTGCTCCTGCATTCTCATTATTCAGGGCGTCACCACCATCGGCAGAACTTGCTTCAAACAAGAGGAAAGGAATGAAGGCCGCATTATCGGGGAATACGAAGTCTGTTCCGTTGGCGAAGTCATGACTTCCCCTAACTAAAGAGAACAACGGGTCAACGCCAGTATCAATGGAGAAGTCAATTGGCTCCTCACTACAAACAGTAAGTGATTGCGGTGTAGGTATACCGGTAACTTCCGGATTAAGGATAACGATAATCTGGATAGATTCTCCTACACATTCGTCATTGATATCAGGATTATTCACATCGCTCTCGAGGTAAGGCGTTAGCGTAATGAAAGCGATATAGGGTGTAGTAGAGGTGTTTTGCACTCCTTCACTTCCAATCAGGAAGCCGTTAGCGTCAAGCAGCAACCCTTGTATATCATCAATATTAAGGAACTCCTCCTCCTCACCACCAGAGATGGAGAACTCAACGTACTCGGACAAGTTAGGTGCGCCAACGGAAGTAAAATTCAGGTTGCCCAGGCTGAAGTCATCACCGCTACAGAGTTCGTAGATGTAGAAATCATCCTGAGGAACAAGTGTTTCAGAAACACCGCCTGCTTCGATATCAGCGGTCAGTTCCGGATCAGGAAGTACCGTGACCGTGTAGGTTACCGGATCGCCAACACAACCGAAGCTGGTGGTAGCAAACACCGTATAGGTGGCCGTTTGCGGAACACTGGTTGGGTTTTCAAACGCATCGTTCTGGAAGCGGAAAGCGCCAACACCTGCGCCGCCAACGGGGTAATTGATATTACCAAGGTAGATCAGGTTACCAGGATCGAGATCATAGGTAAAGGTGACGTTACCGGTATTGGTCCAGCTAGCTTCGAAGGCAGAGTTGGTTGCGGGGAAGGTTCTCAGCCCGGTGGCTTCTCCTTCACAAACAGTTACTTCCGTACCCATTGTACTGATCACTGGTTCGGCACGAATCAGGAATTCGTAGGTGATTACCTGGCTTTCACAGCCGGCCTCAGAAATGAGGATGATGTCGTACTCGACGGTTACATCATCACCAGTAAGGTTACGGTAGGTATCGTTTTCGAAGTAATTACCAGCCTGCGTCAGGATAACACCTCCGCTAGAAAGACCGGTGGTGTCTACAATTGAAACAGCGGTGAAGTTCGGATCCATCGTGCTTACACGGTAACCAACCAGGCGAATAGAACTAAAGGCCACGTTGACATCATCAGCCTGGTCGGCTTCAAGGTCAAACGGAGCGGAACCGAGGGTTCCCCGGGAACAAACATCAAATTGTCCGGGGTTAAGATCAGCGGTAAAGCCAGGCTCTACCGTTACCGTGAACGTAAATGTTTGACCTTCACAGTAGTTGATGCTACGAAGCGGGTTGTTATGGCTGCTACCGGGGAAGTTGGATCCATTATCCGCCAGTACAGGTGTGATGTTGTAGGTAATGGTACCATCTACTCCGTTATTGTTGAAGACTCCAGTCTCAAAGAAAGGAATGTCAAGATCACTTCCAGAGTAAAAACCATCAAAGTTACCACTGCTGGCCCGGCCACTGTTGTTACCGAAAACACCAGCACCAGAGAATGTGGCGTCGACCATGAAGCGTAGATCACCAACTCCCTGCGAAGGAATGGTCATGGACTGAAGTACTGCATCCAGTGGATCACCGCTACAGACAGTTGCTTCAAAACCGTTGATTGCATCACCGGTAACGGTGGTTCCTCCGCTTACGATGCTGGCCGTTGGTTCTGGCTCTACTGTGATAATTACTTCTACCTGACCGCCATCGTTACAGTTGGCCTCGGTAGTAGTGTTAAACAGGTAAGTAACGTCAATGGCTTCGTTCGTCATATTGACGAACTGCTGGCCAAAGAGAATCGTATCAACTTCGCCGTCAACGATTGTCTCACCAACGGGCGTAAGGCCAGTAGGTACATCAACGGGCTGTGCCAGGGAGAAACGGATGTCATCGTACACTACGGTGTAGAAGATACTAGCTTCGCCGTCAGCGGGTTCATCAGAAGCTTTCACTGAGAAAGTTGCGAGTTCGTTAGAAGGGCTCCGGAAAGAAGCACCCCCCTGGCCAGATTCGCCAGACTGGCTGTCTCCGCCATTACCACCAACGTAGCCGCCGCCGCCACCGCCGCCATTTACGTTACCGTCTCCACCCCGTGCATCGGGGTTACCGGTACCTCCAAAGCCACCAGGGCCTTGACCCTGGGCACCGTCACCAGCAGGGTCCATAGTAAAGGTTCGGGCATTTCGGCCGTCTTCACCATTACCAGCACCACCGCCACCGGCAGCTACAAAGGTGTAGACTAAGCCAGCACCTGGGCGAGTAACCGTCAGTAGTGTAGCGTCACCACCATTACCGTTACTGGTATTGGCTGTGCCCGCAAGTCCTTTGCGGATACGAATAGTATCTCCAGGGACTAATTCATTTTCATCAAGCTCACCGCTTACGCTGGCTCCAAAACCGCCGGCACCTGCGGCAGCAGCCGTAGGGATAGTACCACCACCATTAGCACCAGAAATGGTAAAGCTGAAGTTCTCAATACGGTCGGCTCCTTCCGGAACTACGTAGAAATCATCAGTAACTCCTGAGAATACGTTCGTTTCGGTAATCCGAGTCTCCAGGTTACCACCAGAACCGGAAGCACCATCTATTGTGTATTCGATCCGCTCATCGCTACAAACTATCTCCGTTTGAGGAGACATTAGCGCAGGAGCCGTTGGGTTCAACGTCAGGAAGATTCGAATAGCCTCTCCACGACAAAGTGGGAAGTCAGGACCACCTACTTCATCTTCGAAGTAGGGTACAAGGATGATCTGAGCCACCTGCGCATTATTGTCCGGGTGGTTGTTCTGGATGTTCGGCTGGCCGATGGCGAAGTTGGCAATCGGCAGGAACTGGGTAGTCTGAACATCGTCAAGGTCGAAGTTGCTGCCACCAGTATTGATCTGAAGGAAGCGGGCATCGCCCAAGACACGGTAACGAACGTACTTGGCTTTGTTACCAGCGTGGTCTTCCGGAATCATCAGGTTGTCCAACTGGAAGTCATCTCCGTTACAAATCTCGTAGGCTTCTACGTCGCCACCAGTCAAAGTCTCAGAAAGACCGCCGATGTTCAAGTCATAGGAAAGCGTTGGGCGAGGGGATACCGTCACGGTGATCGTGCTCGACTCACCTTCACAGGCGTTGTCCAGTTGTCCTCCTCCAATGGCAGGAGAATTTTGTGGGAAGGTCGGTGTAATCGTAAGAGTAGCTACCTGAGCTACGCCGCTGGTATTAGTGAAAGTAGCGAATACCTGGTCTGCGCTTTCCAAATCTGTATCTGAAATAGCTCCTGAGATGCTCAGCAAAGCAGGGTCGAAGGACCATACGTAGTCAAAACGAACATTTCCGTTACCTCCATCATCATTAAGGGTGATCTCGTCAGATTCGAATTCTTCATTAGAACAAACGATTACCTCATCGTTCAAAATCGGGTCAACAACCGGTAGCGGACGGATAGAGAGGGAAAAGTCTTCTACTTCAGAGACACAGCCAGTAGCATTGTTTTCTTTAGTTACCGTAAAGTCAATGGTTCTTGCACCATTGGTGGGGTTGTCAAAACTTCCAACTACGGAACCCGTCCCCGTGTAAGTAAACATGGTTGCTGCAAAAGCACCGTTGCCGGATACATCCATGTCTTCAGTGTAGGCCACATCGTAAGTAAAGGCAGGATCGTAATCAGCGATTTCGATCGTGATGTCTTGGCCAGAGCAGTAGAAACCACCAGTGATTTCACCACCTCCTGCCATAGCAGAATGGGAGACCTCCGGAGTATCAGGCTGCGCATCGATTTGTAGTGTGAAGGGAAACTGGTTGGTACAACCAGTAGCCGTATTCAGAATTTCAAGAACGATGGCGATGGTGGTATCCTGGTCGATGTCACGACAAACACCTACATCGGCAGTACCGAGCGTAAAGGTGTAAGTACCGTCAAGGTTGTCTCCAGAAGAAAGCGGGTCACGACCGGTCATCGGGATCGTCCAACAAGAGCTATTAGCAACGTTGTTGTCGAAGATAGAGCCATCAATCAAGCGGTAACGGCCAGTGGTACCAGCTCCCATGATGGAGGCAATTTCGAGGTCGAAGGTTGCTGCATCAGCACAGATGGTTGGGGCAACGATCCCAGTAACAACGATTTCGTCGGGGCCACCAATGGTTATCATGTCGGAAGACATACAGCCGCCGTTGACGGTAGTAATGTTTACCGTATAGTCTCCCGCCGGGAGATTAGCTTCAATTTCAGTACTGTAGGCCGTTGAACTGGTCGCGTTAAGGGTACCACTCCGAACGAAGGCATCGTTATCATCAAGCAGGATGTAAGTTACCGGGCCATTGGTTCCGGAGTTGCCCGGGTTTGCCGAGATGGTGATGCTGCCGTCTGTATCGCCAAAACAAGTTACGGGTGAAGCCGACAGAGCGGGAGTTACCTGTGAAGTTGAGGACCCCAAGGTCAGCTCATGCACAACTTCACAATCAGCGTTTGTATCATAAATAACGATGGCGTAATCGCCTGCGGGGATGTTCTGGCTCGTTTCAACGATGAAGAAGCCGCTTCCAGCAGTGTTGGGGAAAGACCCCGGAGGGATAACACTGATGAAGGTAGAAACCGTTTCGGGGTACAAGCGAGGGATTAAACGACCATTACTGAAGTCGTTATCCGATGGGGTAACCTCCAGGCTGATTCTGCCGTTACTCACCCCTGCACAAGGAGGGATAATGGTACGCGAAGCAGAGTTACTTACGGAAATGAGACTTTGATTTGCCAGAGAGAAGGGATCACTTACCACATTCTCACCAAATAGATTTTGATTACAAAAGCCAGGCACAATTACGTTTGTAATCTGAATTTGCTGGTTGTCTGATGCAATCACAAAACCCGGCAGCCGAAAGGAGACGAACCCGAAGGCCGCCACAGCATTTACCGTAGGTGTTGAATAAATAATGGGGGGCTGACCGGGCTGCTCGTAGGAAACACCAAGTTGGAGGGTAATGTCTCCATTAATGTTGCCGGAGCCTGGTCCAAAATCCACGGTTACATACGGTGCCTGGGTGTTGAAACCATCAGCACAGGTATTTTCGACGGAGATAATGATGTTTGCAGGGTCAGCTACACAATCTTGGGCCGATAGACCGTAAGAAAGTAGGAGGAGGGTCGCCAAGTATAGCGACCTCCACACGGGAGTAAAATTCTTCATAGGGAAAACGATTTGTTCGGGATGAACGCCAATGTATAAGGACGATTTTGGGTTAAAAACAGTGTAAAAATTATGTTTCGAGGCCGAAGCCGTAGTTCTTTCTGAGTTATATCTGGTACTTTTCGTTAAATCCAAAATACGCAAAGCGCACCCGGGCAGGCCCGTGAACGCTGTAATCTTTAGTTCTTTCCTGTTATTACTTAGGTGTGTAGTAGGCTAATCAAAATCGGAAAATGTCCGATAAAAGTAGTTGGCTAAATTCAATTTACTTCCTGCAAACATAAGCAATAACTTGGCTTTACACCAAGAATAGTCAGGGGCACAACGAGACTTTCATCATGGATGTGTCTATTTTTTGGGGACTAACCGATTCTTTATCATGGCTAAGTCAACTTTTTCGTGCACCTGCGGCCGCGCCCTTTACAATAGATTAGTAACGCGAATCAAGCGTTCAATCTTTGCAGAAACGGACGCCCGCAGGCCCCTCATAGGATGATAGATCTATTCCAAAGCCTTACTAGTCAAGCAGAAGATTAGGCAACCAGAGTGAAAGCCCCGGTATGAACGTTACCGCAATTAAGGCAAACAGCATGACCAGGAATAAAGGTGCTAATGGCCGAAGTACCTGTGTTAGTTTAATTTCTGCGACCCCTACCCCAACGAACAGAACGGTACCAACCGGAGGGGTACACAAGCCGATGCAAAGATTGAGCACCATCATAATCCCGAAGTGAATTGGGTCCATCCCTAACTCCGTAACGACGGGTAGGAAAATAGGTGTAAAAATCAGTACGGCCGGAGTCATATCCATAAAAATACCGACTGCTAACAAGATCAGGTTGATCAATAACAGGATAACGATCGGGTTATTACTGACCCCTAATAGCCCCGCAGTGATGGCTTGTGGCAGGTTTTCATAACTCATCACCCAGCTCAGTGCAAGAGAAGTGGATACCAGAAGCAATACGATGGCGGTGGTATTCACACTTTCGGCAAATACTTTGGGCAAATCTTTCCAATCCAATTCGCGGTAAAGAAAAGCAAGCACCAAACAGTAAAGCACTGCCACTGCCGAGGCCTCCGTAGCGGTGAATATGCCACCAACGATACCACCAATCACTACGACCAATAACAACATACTGGGAAAGGCCGCTCCGGCGGTCTTGAGCATAGTAGTTAGTTTCCAGGGCCCACCATTGGGATATCCTTTGCGCTTTGCATAAATGGCTGCCGCCACGATGAGCAACAAACCGGTTAGAATACCGGGCACATAGCCCGCCACAAATAAAGCAGCGATACTGACACCTCCCGACGCCAGACTGTAAACGATCAGGACATTACTGGGAGGAATGATCAGCCCCGTTGTGGCAGAGGTAATGTTTACGGCTGCGGAAAACGGCCGTGGGTAGCCTTCATCTTCCATAGTTTTGGTCATGATGGTACCGATGGCACTCGCTGCGGCAGCGGCAGAGCCCGCAATCGCTCCGAAGAGCATCGCCGCTACCACGTTAACGGCCGCCAGGCCACCCGGCAAAGGCCCGACTAATGCCCTGGCAAAGTTGATCAGCCGTTTGGCTAACCCACCCCGATTCATCAGTTGCCCGGCAAGGATAAAAAAAGGAATAGCCAGCAGGCTGAAGCTGTCCAAACCGGTAGCCATTCGCTGGGCTACCGTTCCTGCAGCAACCAGACTGTCCATTGTAGTAAGTAAGGTAATAAAGGCCGTTAGCCCCAGCGTCCAAGCCACGGGAACCCCCAAACTAAGGAAGGCGAGGAAACTAACGATCATGATCGCGACTTCAAGGCCGTCCATAGATAATGTCTTTTAGCTGAAAGAAAGAGATGAGAAGTCCGGCCAGTGGTACAGCCAGATAAACTACGCCAATGGGAATACCGAGCGTTGGGGCCTGTTGCCCCAGGCTGAAGGCAAGCCATACGAAATAGGCACCACCGAAAACAAGTACCCCCAGGGCAAAAATCAGGATCAACACATCGATTACCCGGTCCAGGTTTCGCTTGCGCGTCCCCTCCAGGCTATCGGGTAACAAAGAGATCGCAATATGGCTTCGATTGGCGACAGCATAAGCTGAGCCCAGCAGGCTGATCCAAATGAGCAGGTAACGCGCCAGCTCTTCCGTCCAGCCAGCCTGGTCTCCAATTGCGTAACGGGTGAAGACCCCCCAGAGTACTACGCTAACCTGGACGGCAAGAAGGGCTGCACAGAAATACCCTAAATAGGTGGCGATTTTCTTCATTAGTGAGTTAGTGAATGAGATGAGTAGGCTCCCGCAAATTCCGTTCTCGGTACTGCGCTTGCTCACTTTTGAAAGGAATAAAGCGTGGCTGAAGAGAGAAATCAGGGAGGTACTGACACAAGTGCCCATCTTTTCATTCTGCCTCTTCTGCTCTAATTCTCTCATTCTTTATTCCTGTTGGGCTTGTATCTGGTCCAACAACGGGGCCAATACCGGATTTTTACGAGCGTTTACGTACATCGGCTTTACCGCCTCCCGAAAGGCAGCGGCATCTACCTTGGTGAAGGTGACACCTTCTTTTTCGAGGGTAGCAACGGCCTCCTGTTCAGCAGCCCGCCAGATGCTGCGTTGATAATCAGTACCTACTGCGGCAGCCTCACGGAGCCAGGCCCGCCGCTGGTCGTCAAGAGCATCCCAGGTGGCCGTACCGATGATCACTACGTCCGGTATGGCCGTGTGCTCATCGTAACTGTAAAAAGGCGTCACCTCATAGTGCCGACTGGTAAAATAACTTGGCAGGTTATTTTCAGCCGCATCAACGACGCCCTGTTGGAGTGCCGTATATAACTCGCCATAGCTGATGGGGGTAGGTGATCCGCCGAGGGCCTTGATCAGGTTGACGGCCGTGGCGCTGTTCATTACCCGCACTTTTTTGCCCTCCAGATCAGCGGGCGTCCTTACCGGTCCGTCTTTGGTGTAGAAGCAGCGGGTGCCTGAGTCAAAAAAAGTAAGGCCACGTAAGCGGGCTTCGGCACCCTGGCTCAGTATCTCCTGGCCGACCTCACCGTCTAGAATCCGGAAGCTGCTCTCCCGGTCTTTGAACAGGTATGGCAGGCCAAGGACGCCATAAGATGGTGTGAAATTTTCCATTACGGCAGCGGAAACCTTCGTCATGGCCAGAGAACCTAATTGCAATAATTCAAGGCACTGTTTCTCCGACCCCAACTGACCGGAAGAATAAATTTTGATGTTCATTTCCCCACCACTGATCGAGTCCAAAGCTTCCCCCATCCTGACCAAGCCAGCATGTACGGGGTGGGTAGGATCAAGCGTATGGGCCAGGCGCAATGTTTGGACTTTCTTGTCGGCACCACAACCAGAAAGCATAACCAGCAGGCCAAATAAAAGTAGCAAGGTTAATGGTCGGAAGGAGCCGCAGGTGCTGGGCGCGGTCGCAGGTGCAAGGGGAGGTAAGGGTAGCAAGGAAGGAACTACATCGGTTTTTTTATCGGCAAGCAAGTTATCGACTTTAATTTGTGTCAAATATACACAGTTTAAGTTAAGCTGCTATCCCGCACCGTAAAGGCTTGGCATACAGTTGACTTGAGTTCAGTTACGATTGCAGGCACTCAATGCCATGCAATTTCCCAAACCACTCCGTGATGGGTGAATTTAATACCTCTGAAAGCGAAAGATAAATATTCGTGGTCGAACAAACATTTAGTGCGCCCTACTTTAGGAACAAAAGCATTTTTCTATGAAAGCAGTACTTCCCATTATCCTCGTCCTTGCAGGCATCGTCTTCGCTTATCTCGGCATCACTACTTTTCAGGGCGCTTTCGCTGACGTTGAAGTCCTCGGTCTCGAGATAGGCGCTACCGACCAGGGCGCGCAAACTACTGCCATCCTCTACGGCGTACTCAGCATTGTATGTTTTGTTGCGGGTGCCTTCACTTTTGGTAAGAAGTAGGACAATTCCTACCGACTGACCCGTCCTGAACCATCACCTTCCATAAGTGCCATCACCTCTTCTACCGTCGCCAGGTTGGCGTCGCCGAAGATGGAATGCTTAAGAGCAGAGGCTGCTACGGCAAAACGGAGTGCCGTTGCGTCGTCATCGGGCCAGGTTTGGAGCGAATAGATGAGACCGCCCATAAAGCTGTCTCCACCTCCAACCCGATCCACAATGTGACTGAGTTGGTAGGTGGGGGCGGTATACATTTTCTCTCCGTCCCACATTACGCCAGACCAGGTATTGTGGCTTGCTGAGATGGATCCGCGAAGGGTAGTAATCACCTTTTTAGCCTTTGGAAAACGTTTCATGAGGGCCTTACAGACGGGGAGGTAGGCCTCCGGGTCCATAGTATCTCCCTTGGTCACATCAACACTCTCGGGGTGAATATCGAAATGCTTTTCGGCATCTTCCTCGTTGCCGAGGATAATGTCGCAATGCTCTACGAGTGCTGGCATAATTTCTTGGGGAGATTTACCATAATTCCATAGTTTTTTGCGGTAGTTCAGGTCCGTTGAGATGGTGATGCCTTTGGCAGCAGCGACTTTACAGGCTTCCAGGCAGGCATCGGCAGCGGTTTGGCTGAGGGCGGGGGTGATGCCCGTCCAGTGGAACCAATCTACGTCTTCAAAAACGCTGTCCCAGTCAATCTCACCGGGCTGCAGCGTGGCCATCCCTGAGTGATCCCGATCATAAACCACTTTTGAACCGCGCTGCATTGCGCCGGTTTCGAGGAAATAGATACCAAGCCGATCTCCTCCACGGACGACTTGGCTGGTATCAACCCCCCTCGCCCGCAGCGCATTGAGCGCACAGTCTCCAATGTCGTTCTTAGGGATCCGGGTAACGAAGCGTGCGTCCATTCCGTAATTGGCCAACGTTACGGCTACGTTGGATTCCCCTCCACCGTAAATCACTTCAAATTCAGCAGCCTGGCTGAAGCGTTTCCAGCCGGGAGGGCTGAGGCGAAGCATAATTTCTCCAAAGGTTACAATACGTGGCATACAAGATAAGTGTGGGTGATAAAATTTGAGAATTGGGGCAAAAGCTATTCTGTGTCAAAATAACACATAAAAAATTAAAGTTGAAATACTTTGCAAGAAAATTGTCTTCGTAAATTACGATGTGTGGAGCATCACATTTTGCTTGAATCAACGAAACAGAGGTGGAATACTACTTTATGTTAGGAAAAGAACCGATTGGCGTATTAAACTCACGCCGACCGCTGGTATTCGTCACAAAAATCATAATTTGGGCGGGCAAGAAATTGAGGAAATTCTAAGAAGTCTTTCCCTAGCTTCCCCTTGGGGAGGGCGATTAAAAACACTAAGTGTTTTTGCGAAACATGAACCGGTTACTAATTTTCAACTGACACATCTCCATGCCCCACCCCACCTTCCACTTCGCCATTCTTGGCCTTGGCAACATTGCCCGAAAATTTGCTCAGGACATTACCCTGATTGACGACGCAAAACTGGTGGCGGTAGGCTCCCGATCCTTGGAACGAGCCCAGGCTTTTGCCCGCGACTTCGGCGCATCATATGCAGCTGGCAGCTATGAAGCGACCTTCGACGGGCCACGGGTAGATGCTGTTTACATTGCCACGCCGCACGTCACTCATTTAAAATTGGCCATCATGTGCCTTGAAAAAGGCATCCCCGTCATCTGCGAAAAACCGATGGGTTTGAACCTGGCGGAGGTGGAGCAAGTAGTGCGCGTAGCCCGGGAACAGAAGGTATATTTGATGGAGGCCTTATGGACACGATTTTTACCGAGTACCCTGAAGTTGAAGGAAATGATCGATGC
>JBGCFZ010000259.1:0-4977 GCA_045110355.1 Lewinella sp.
ACGCCATTGGCGAAGTGCAGGTGGTCTACCAACCGTTCCGTTACTCCGGTGGCGGGGAGGTAACGATACAGTGCGCCATTGGGTCTCCCTTGTAGGATATCGTACTGCAAATCATCGTCGCCGTAGGCGTCTGAAGCATCCGTGAAGTATACATTGCCACTAGCGGCTACATCAAGGTAATCAATCAGCATGAAGGTGGTATCATTGAAGGCATTGACTACGATGTCATAAGTACCATCTCGCAAATCAACTTTGGCCAGGCCCTCATGTTCCACCGCCACCCAGGCCATACTGTCCCCAATGACTTCAAGGCCTAGTGGCCTACCTTTAAACTGTAGTACCTCCGTCAATCTGGACCCGCCGTTGAGTGGGAATTTCTTTAGTTTTCCGTCCTTGTGTCCGGTATACAAGTGCCCTTGATCATCAAATGAAATGTCTTCACAGCCCTGACACACCCTGGGGAAGAGGACCTCAATTTTACCTAGTTTGTCATTGTCTGCCAATTCCATTCTGGGGAAATTCAGGGCGATAGGGTCGATGGGAGACGGGAAAAGGAGCAAGTAAAGGGCCAGCAGACCAAAGATGGCAAGGAAGATTTTTTTCATAGACATGATTGGAAGGTAGGGCTTATTTATTCCACATTCCTTATCCGTTATTGTGTACTAAAAGTGAGGGTGTAGGGGATTAGTCTCCTGTCGTCCTCCGTGCGATAACCACTTCCGAGGGTAAGTTGATATTTTCTGCCCGCTTCCAGGCTCACCTGATACGTTACGGATAATCCGTCCTCTGCAATGTTCGCAGCCTGCACCCTAAGAACGTAGTCTATACCCAGAGGCCCCAGGTTGTTATTTGTATAGTCAGTGTTCAGTGATTCTGAAAAATGTAAGGTTATTTGCTTAAGGTTTGCATCGACATTATTGGCATTGTTCTCAAACTGAGCAATGTGTGTAACCCGTGGCCGACGTGCTTCATACGCCTCCAGGTATTCGCCGACTGGCCGATCGAAATAGGCTAGTTTGTCCACGAATTGATTGATGGCCGTTGGATCGTCATAGTTCAGCTCAATGAGGTGTTTTATGGCGGCAGACTTGTCTTGCGCCGCGTCGTAATATTTCTCCGCCAGTGCATAGCCGATGTAATAGCCCAAGTCTCTTGTTCCGAAGGGGTTGCTGGTGTCATTTTGCAACCAGCTATAGTGGTATTCTGCGCCCATTTCTTCAGCAAAAACGGCTTTGACTTTTTCATCATTCGCTTTGCCGTAGGCAATGGCCGGGGTGCTGGATTCCTGCTCAAGCGCCAGCGTGGCCACAAATTCAGGCACTCCTTCGAAGACACATTGCCCCAGCAGGTTGTACCCCCTGCGGGTGGGCTGTTGGGTGTGAACGAACTCATGAGTGTTGAGAAAAACCAAATTTTCTGCGGGGTTACTTTCCATGTAGGGTAGGAGGCCATCCATACTTTCAGGCCATTCACTCAGGTCTACCTCGGGCCCGGCAAGTGCCAGCTCTGTGCCGATCAACAGCAGGCTGTCTACGATGGTGCCGTTTGTCCGAAAACAGCCAACGGTGAAGTAAATTTCTGCGGGTAGTTGCTGCGGGTAAATGGAGAAAAATTTGGAAGCTCCCTGGTTTATCTGATTAGCTAAATCAGGAGCTCTGAGCATGTTCTTCCGCAAAGAGTTCCAGAATTTTGGATAGTCGTTTATTACTTGTCGGTATTCTTCCCTGGTATACCGTCTTGCCTCCATGATGGCCTTTAGGCCTGGGGTGCCGGGCTCGAAAAACTCTTTTTCAAGAATATCGGCTTGGGTGGCACTATCGGAA
This sequence comes from Lewinella sp., assembly GCA_045110355.1. Lineage (GTDB taxonomy): Bacteria > Bacteroidota > Bacteroidia > Chitinophagales > Saprospiraceae > Neolewinella. The sequence continues at coordinate 1,824 of JBGCFZ010000259.1, forward strand.
GTGGCCGTTACGAGGTCATAGGCTTTCCAGAAATTATGAACATCGGTGGCTACTATGGTTAGGTTATTCTGGTTATTCTCTGTTTTACAGGCAATCAAGGTTAAAACGAAAAACGCTGTGAAATAGAAGTGTTTCATACTTTGTGCGTAAAGGTTGCTTAAAGGAAAGGAATAAAGAAATAAGGACTTATTCGGAATAACCTTCGTTGCATTGGCTGGTCCTTGAACTAATCCTGTCCTTTCAAAATCATCCATCCTCCTCTTACTTCTTCCGTAAATAACCGGAAACTATCTCCGAAGGGCCGTTCCAATACTTCCGACCGTTGAGTCCCCAGGTAACCGACTACGGTAACCCGGATAGATTTGTGTTGCTCTACGGCTGGAAATATTTCGACCGACCCAGCGGTAGGCATATAGATCAGGTAGTTGCCTTTGCCATCGGTGCCAGCGGTAGCGAGTGTTTCGGCGCTGTTGAAAATTTCGGGGGCAGGCTGTAAATCCTTGAAGTCAAAAAACCGTTCAACCACCCGAATCCCACGAATGCTGGCCAAGGCCAGCCCGTTTATCCCATTACCGTTTGGTGGCGCTGGATGGGCAACCATCGATTGGCCACTGAGTACAGCTTGGTTGAAGGCCGCAATGTTCATCTTTCGGGGTTCGGTAATGCCCAGGTTGATGTTCACGCGTTTGCCCATTTCTTCGGCTTTAGCCTCGGTGTACTTGCCCCAGTACACCATCCATGGGATATGCATGTTGGAAGGGACTACATAGCTGTAAATGACGTTGTTGAAGGAGGAGGTTGTTTCCAGAAGCTGATCAACAAAGGCTTCCTGAAAGGGGCGGATGAACCGATAATCGTCAAGATAAAGCATCGCGCCGGGTACGGTGTGAAAGAAAGGGTGCTCACCAGCCAGGAAACCCTTTTCCAAAATCTTCCCCTCGTAGTTAATTTCAGTCCCGGCCCGGGTCCAGGCATTTGTTTCCCAGGTAGCTTTGGTCGTGTTAGGAAAATCCCAAACGGTGATCTCTACGGCAACGCCCAGGTTTTCAGCATAACTGATCATATCCCGGAGTTTTTCCCAGTATTCAGTCCGGTATTTAAGGAGGTTGAAATGGTTGGTGCTGTCTTGCCACTCAAAGGGTGTCATCTTGCCATCGTCAAGTGCGCTTAGGGTGCAACGAAGATAGTTGCCCCCGGTTTTCTGCAATACGGCAATTTCTTCCTTGTAGTTGTCCTCCAAAAACAGCGCGTCGCTGCTGCTCCCCCCGAGCAACAGCTCAGGCGTTTCACCGTCCCATGTCCAATAATTTGGGTCTTCGCTCCAGGGCTGTAGTAGGCCCGTAGGCGTGGAAGTTACGGTAAGTTGCTCCGTATTGCCACAGCTGAAAGTGAGCAATAGCGCAAGGGTAGACAGGAAGGGGAGTAGTTTCATTGCCGGTAGGATGATATTATTTGGGAGTTTGGCGGGTAGGGATGTGGTAACCGTAAGGTCGGGCCTTACTACGGCTAAAGCCGCAGCTTGAAATATGAAGTCCTGCGGACTAAGCGGGCCTTGCGATTACCCAGGTACAGGGGAGGTGGGATACTTGATGTTGGATTGATTCCGCAGTGCTCGTACAGAAGTGCTCAGCTTTTCCCTTGCTCCTTTGGTCCCTCGCTCAGCACCTGCGGCCGCGCCTAATACCCCGCCACATCATCGTCCGGATTCCGCTTATCGGCAGCAGCCATCAGGGTGCCGTCGGGCAAGCGCTGAATAGCCTTGATCACGGCCATAGAATTGACCTCCCGGAAGCTATAGCCCATTGTTGCCAGTTCTTCTTTTACACCATTGCCAAGTGCTGCTTTTTCGTGTACGATCACGTCTGGCAGCCACTGATGATGGAAGCGTGGCGCATTAACGGCATCCGCTAGGGGCATCTCGTATTCTACTACGTTGAGGAAGGTCTGTAAAACCGCCGTGATGATGGTGGAGCCGCCAGGCGCACCCAGCACCAGAAACAATTCTCCATCTTTTTCGACGATGGTAGGAGTCATGCTGGAAAGCATCCGCTTCCCCGGTTGGATGGCATTGGCCTCTTTACCCACCAGGCCGAACATGTTCGGAACGCCAGGTTTTGCGCTAAAATCATCCATTTCATTGTTCAGGAAGAATCCGCCGCCGTCAACCATGACTTTACTGCCAAAATTACCGTTCAGGGTTGTGGTGATGGATACTGCGTTGCCCTCAGCGTCAACGATACTGATGTGTGTGGTTTCATAGCTCTCCCGGATGACTTCCAAACCAGCACCAATGTGATCGGAGGAGCCCGAAGAGTCGGGATGGTAATCAGCCATCCGGCCAGCGAGGTAGGCGTCATCGAGCAATGAGTCAATCGGGATAGGATAGAAATCACTGTCTCCAAGGTATTCGGCCCGGTCAGCATACGCACGGCGCATCACCTCTGCGGTTAGCTGAACGCTGGCAGTAGATTGAAAACCAAGATCAGTAAGCGGGTAAGGTTCCAACATCTCCACCATCTGGGCCAGCGCTACGCCGCCACTGCTGCTGGGCGGCATAGAAATAATATTGTATTCCTTATACGCTTTACTTATTGGGGTGCGCCAGGTGGCCTTATAGTCTTTCAGGTCTTGTTTGGTGATCAGTCCTCCACCAGATTTCATTTCGGTTACTAGTAAGTTTGCGGTTTCTCCTTCATAAAACCCGGCCTTCCCCTTGTTCCTGATGCGGGTCAGGGTTCCGGCAAGATTGAGTTGCTGCACGAGCTGCCCTTCCATCATTGTTGAATCAGAGAAAGGTGTATCTTCATTAAACTCCTTAAAGTCAGCGTGGTATCGTTTTAGCCGACCAATTTCGGTCTGACTGAGTCGATAGCCGTGTTGTGCGAGATTAATGGCGGGGGTAACTAACTCTGCCCAGGGTTTGCTGCCGAATTTTTCGTGCATGGCCACGATGCCCGCTACGGTGCCCGGGACGCCAACGGCTTTGTGGCCGCGGGTACTGAGGCCGGGGATGACGTTTTCTTCTTCGTCGAGGTACATGTCTCGGCTGGCGGCTGCAGGGGCTCGCTCGCGATAGTCCAATGCTTCGGCATTGCCGTCTTTGTCGCGGTACACCAGGAAACCGCCGCCGCCGATGTTGCCCGCACGGGGATAG
>JBGCFZ010000260.1:0-9817 GCA_045110355.1 Lewinella sp.
TTCCTTTTGTTGTTAAGGGGCGTTAAAAGACTGTTTTCTAGCGCCCGGCCCTCTGGTCAGGTTTTCTTAGGCATCCTTACTTTAGAGGGCTGACTTTAGTAAGAGGAGACATAGTTTCATGTCAACCAGCACACAGTGTGGTCTGGCCTTGTACCGACTGTAATCAAGTAGGCTGAGAGCACCTTCTTTACTAATCCGTATGTTTGGACTCCGTTCACCAGGGAAGATTGCTCAATACTGTAGTCATCTTGCCTGCATGAGGTGACTTTGCGTTCGTGCGTCGAACGCGGCCTACACCAAGTGGCGTCAGTAGGGGCGCTCCCATACCATTGTCCCTTTGCTGATGTGCCCTTCCGGTCGCCCTGCCCGTACCCGCCCCTGTTGGCCCACAAAACAACCAAGGAGCCGAGGTAAGTGCAGTACCATAACAAAACATAGAAAATGCATATGAAATCTGTTACATCAGTATCAACACTCCTGCTTATTGGCATTTTTTTCATGCTGACCAGCTGTTCCGATACGGATAAAGCACCCGATCAAAAAGAAGTACAAAAAACTGTTTACCCAAGCGACGTGACTTCCTTTTCTGAGCATTGGAACCTGATTCTGGGTGACGGGTCAAATGTTGGCCACCCAAATGATTTCAAGCAGGAGGATTTCTTTTACACAGCCACTGCCGCTGATATTCCCCAGCAAACTCAAGACTTATTTGTGCCCATCGGTCAAGATGGCGTGGAGCGTCAAAATGCTTACGCCGATGAGTTTATCTTTTTTAAGCTAGGTGCTTACAACCAGACCAACGGAAAGTCTCCCGAAGTAAATAGAAACTGGTGTTCTGGTGCTGAAACGCATGGTGGTGATGTCCAAAAGCAATATGCTGACGGCAACTACGCTGAAGTTAGGTTCAAAGCAGCCGATATCTACGTAAGTGAAGATGCGGTGTCCAACAAGGGGTACTTTACTAAGAATGATTAAGTGCTAAGAGGCGGTGGATGCTTAAACTAATCAGGGCGCGGACGCTGGTGCAGTGGAGGAGGGGCAGAAGCAGGGTAAGGGACTACTAATACCCGAAACGGAAGTTATAGGATCGGTTCAGAGCAGTTTTTGGGGCTGTCCGTCGGGCTTATAATTGGAGGTGGGAAGGAGTGATGGTTTCCTGCTTTTGAAGAAAGTCCCGCTCAAATCATCCGAATCCGTGCCATAAATCCTTCCTTAAAGGTTCGCCCGATAGCCACCCGCTTAGGACCAACAAAAATATCGTTCCCCACGATACGGTCTATCTTATCAATGTTGACCACGTAAGACTTGTGGCACCGCACAAAACGATCGCCCAGAGAAGCCAGGATGTTTTGCAGGGATATATTGGCGACCTCTCTGTTACTGGAAGTGCAAATAATGGTGAAGTCCCCCTTTGCTTCTACGTATTCGATGTCAGCTATGGCGATTTTTTTGATCTGACCCTTATTCCGAACGAACAAAAAGTCCTGTTGCAGGCCGGGGTTACGGGAGCTTTTTTGCTTGATTTTAGAAACGGACTTCAGGAACCGTTCAAAGGAGAACGGTTTTAGTAAATAATCGACCACATCGAGTTCAAAACCCTCAATGGCGTACTCCGGGAAGGCAGTGGTAAGAATGATTTGCGGTGGCTGTTGTAGCGACCTTAATAATTCAATGCCCGATACCTTGGGTAGGTGAATGTCCAGAAACAAAATGTCTACACGGTTGCTGTTCAGTTCCTGTAGGGCTTCCAGCGGAGAGATGTAAGTGTTCAGAAGACTCAGGGTGGGTACCTGAGCAATGTACCCCATCAGCGTTTTCTGAGCGGGAATTTGGTCTTCCAGGATTACGCAATTCAGTGGCTTCATCAGGGCAATTTTAGGTCCAGGGAGATAAAATATTCTTGCTTCGTTTCCTTAATTTTTAGCTGGTGCTGATTTGGGTACAGCAGGTTCAGTCGCTTTTTTACGTTCTTTAAGCCAATACCGCCCTGGATTAATTCTTGATTCGTTCCATCATCCTTTTCAAAATTGTTTTTGACCGATAAATGAAGGCTGCTCTCCTGGAGCACAATATCGATTTCTATGAACACCTCCCGTATTTTGGTGCCAAAGCTATGCTTAAAGCTGTTTTCTATAAATGGTATCAGTAGGAATGGAGCGATAATTACGGCCTCGCTGTCTTGATAAAGCTGAAGGTCGAAGTTTATTTCTCCCCTCCCTTCGTACTGGATTTCCTGCAAATCAATATAGTCCTTGATGAACGCCAACTCCTTTGCCAGTGCTACTTTTTCATCGGTTGTTTCATACAAGACGTACCGTAATACGTTCGATAGCTTGAGGATTAGCCCGGGAACCTCTGCTGACTTTTTCAGGGCAAAATGATACAAGTTATTTAAACTGTTGAAAAGAATATGTGGCTGGATTTGCGACTTCAATAACTGAAGCTCGTTGTTCAACCGGTCTTGCTTTATTCTCTCCAGTTGTTGTTGCTGATTGAAATTGTCGAATACCAATTTTATGGTCATAAACGTCAGTAAAGGAACCAGTTTTTCTCCAAAATACCAGTAGATGGATTGCCAGGTCAGGTCGTTCGACCCACGGCTATTTGGACTAAGTATTTTTTCTACAACCTCCTCTTCAATGCCGCCAAAAAATATGATCGTCCACAGCAACGAAAGGAAAAAAAGAAAGTATCTTTTGGTGTAAACGTATTTCGGAATGAGAACGTAATTAACCACCAGATATAAAAGGGCTGAATAGAGCAAGAACAGCAGGTCGATGCCGGGTTCATCCGAAAAAGAAATGCCCTCATGGTCAACGTAGATGATGCTGTCCAGGTAAAAAATAACCAGGGCGACCAATTGAAAGAACCATTCCTTTTTCATGCCTATTGCTCTTACTTGGTTAGTGGAACCCTGTACTGGTTTGAATTTTTCTGTTCACAAGATTACGAAACCTTGCTTCTCTGGGACACACTTACTTTTTTTATCGACAATTGTGTAGCTCAATCCCAATGTCACTTGACGAGTCTGCCATTTGTAGCTTCTCTCAATTTCAAAGTCAGAGGTGAGTAAAGTATAAACATCCCGCCTGGTGTTAAACACATCCCTGATGGATAAGGAAAGACTGCCGCGTTGGTTATTAAGCTTCTTGCGGAGGCCCACATTTGCGTAGTACACCCCCAAATTTTTTTGCTGAATTTGGTACGAAGGCGCCCGGTAGGTCTCCGAGAACTCAATCTTCCAGTCCTTTGGCAATTCCCACAGTTGCCTTAGTCTAATGCTCCACGTTCTTTGCCGTGCATAGCTGATTTCATTAGCTGCATCCTCGAATCGATTTTGCGCCACTACCAGACTGCCCGTTGCTTTAAACTTTTTGGTGGGCTTGTATTCCAGTTGAACCTCAACTCCGCTGTTGTTCGCACGACCAATATTGACGGGACTGGCCAACGAACGGTTGTTGTCAATGGACCTTACAACGGACTGAATTGCATCATTAGTGGTGCGTTTATACAGGCTTAGATCTATGTTTAGTTTATTCCACTCCTGATGATAATTCAGTTCTAGTAAATCCGCAATTTCGGGCCGGAGCCCAGGGTTCCCCGTCTCTAAGTTCAAGGGGTCTTCGTAGGAAATGTATGGGTTAAGTGCGAAGAAACCCGGTCGGTTGATTCGGCGGGTGTAACTAAAGCCGAGCGTATGAGCATCACCCGGCAGCAAATAATTGAGTTGAAGGGAGGGGAACAACCGGGTATATTCTTGGGTGAAGGTAGCTTGATTTGCTTCTTGTACAGCCTTGCTGGAGAACTGTTCCAGACGTAATCCAATGCCGTATTCCAGCCGATTGATTGTCTTTTTCTGAACAAGGTATACCCCTAACTTCTGCAGGTTCATATTGAAATCATTGTCGGGAAGTTGGATCGTATTCGAGCGTAAGTTGATTTCCTGGAAAATATGATAGCGGATGAAATCAGCTTTAAATCCTACATCCATTGTGCCCCAATTGAAAAATGGAGCTTTATAATCTAGTATTCCCTGGTAATATCTTTGACTTTCGAACTCGTCCGAAGACCGCAAAAATTGTTGAACCTCGAACGGCAGGCCGTTCCTGTCAGCGTCTTCACTTGCAAACGTATTGCGCTCGTCTTCTCCTCCTGCGGAAACGGACCCTTTCAGGGTTTTATCCTTCAGAAATTCCTTTTCGAAAGAAAAATTTACCCACAACTCATTTTCTGAATCTCTTCCCCTGTTTTGGAAGTTAACCGATTGATCTGCTCCCTGCCTGTAATCGAAAATACTTTGCTGTTGGATTTTACTTTGGTAGTCCCAGCGGTCATAATTTATCTCCAGGCCCAACGAAGTTGCAGAGTCAGGCTCAAAGGAAAAGCCAATCAAAGCATTACTTATGTTCCCCAGCCCGTTATGGACGGTCAGGTTCTCATACCGTTCAAGGCCGCCTCCGAAGTGGTTCCTTTTCGTGTCACTGTAGTCTTCATACCGACCATAGTCATGGCTGAGATTGGTGAAAAAGGAAACTTTATTATTGGTGAAACTAGCATTTATGCCACCGTTAGGGTTAAAGGATGCGGGGGTGGTGAGTACCGTTAAGTTGGAAATGACTTCAACTTTTAAGGAAGCCGATTTATCTTTTTTATACACGAGGTTAAGGATGCCTCCAACACCCTCCGCATCATATTCTGCCGACGGATTCGTAATAATTTCGATCTTCTCTAAGGATTCCGCTGCGATGAACCTTAGGGTGGAAGGGTCTCTTCTGGTAGCTTTACCGTTGATGAAAATTATGACGTTGGCGTTCCCTCTGATTTGAACCTGACCTCTTGAAGTCGTAGTGACGGAAGGAACTATTTCAAGTGCTTCCAGTGCACTACTCCCGGTGGCAGTTAAATCTTTGCCCAGTTTTAGTACCTTCTTTCCAAGATGATTTTCCACTACGGACTGCTCTGCCACCACCACTACCTCACCTAAAAGCGAAGCTTCTTCTTTTAAGATAATCGGTGGCAACTGAACGTCACCGGTTAAATCAATGGCTTGTTGCCAGCGTTCATAGCCCAGCATTTGTACGGTCAATTGATAGCTCCCAACTGGTAGGTTGGGGATGGAGTAAGCCCCCGCCTGGTTCGTAATTCCCCCTTTTACCTGCGTGCTATCGCCTGTCGGGTGGATGCCTACGGCGGCAAATTCAATGGGTTTTTGCTCGTAGGAAACAACGTTTCCTGACAGTTGAATTTGGGCACTTACGGTCAGAGACAGTAAAAGACTTAAGCAGGTACACAGAGCAGTTTTCATAATGTCGCGCTTGTTGAGGAAGAATTATCCGCAATAAGCCGCGATCATAATGTCAGAAAGAATTTATCCTTTGAACTGCATTTTTTTAGGGTTGACTGTCAGGAAAGCCTAGAGCCTAAACCAGTTCCGTGTCTAAATTTAGCTTATTTGGCGCAGGCAGCCCGGAGCGTTAAATTTTGACACGCTCTTAATAGAAAACTCAGCTACACGGTTTACGTGAATCAAATACTAAACGACATTAAAGCTACTGGGGTCGCCCTTCTGGCGATTTAGCTCGTTCATTCCCTCTTCGGCTATTGGGTGCTTTTTTGGGCGCGAACGCAGGTGCAGGGAAAGTTTGTGGAGCAGGGTGAAGGTAAGCTAACGGTCTTTGATAAATTGACATTTTGATCAACCACGAAGCAAACTTTGGCTGCACCTCCGACCGGACTTTAACCGGCTCACTCTTCTTTTATCTTCCCGTACAAGAGCAGAAAACAAGCAACCGCTTCATTGACGCTGTTTATGGCAGCGTCATGCCGGTACACATCATTTATGGCGGCATCATAATCATTAAAAAGTGCGGCAAAATTGATTGCAAGCCCGTTAGCGGCTGCGACTAGGTCCTCCGCTACCAAAGATGTTTCGTACAACTCTAACAACTCTTTTAGTGAGGTAAGCGAATCAACGCCGGAGACAATTTTATCAAGAGAAAGAAGGTGGGCAGCCGTTATGTGGAATTTGTGAACCTTAAGATGCATATTTGCGAACAATCAGCCAAATGAAAAACCAGTTCCCGGTGCCAGTACCTTTATTGGCCTCCGCCATATTTGGGGTAATTGCCTTGCTCTTTGCTGGTTGCGATGCTCTTCGTGATAATGAGCGTAAAATTCCACAACCACCAATAGAAAAACAACGCGGTGTCCACGTCTTCGGCAGGGTTGATTCCACCAACCTGACCCGCTTACACCAGGATAACGTAGAGTGGGTGACGTTGGTCCCCTGGGGACACCAGAATGACATTGACAGCAGGGAAGTAAGGCACCACAACGGAGACAGCCTCAGCATTATGTTCCATGACTCCAGCTGGACTCATCAGATACAGGAATTCCGCGAGGCGGGGTTCAAGGTCTTTTACAAACCACACCTCTGGCTACGTTCTCCGCCGGAGGGGATGTGGCGGTCCGACGTTCACTCCCCGAACGAAGCGCACTGGGCTACCTGGAGTGCTACCTACCGTAACTTCATTTTGCGGTACGCAAAAGTGGCCGAACGCGGCCAGGCCGAGATGTTCTGTATTGGTACGGAATTCACCCGGCTCTCCGCCGAAAGACCCGACTTTTGGCGTAAACTAATTCAGGAGGTTCGGGAGGTGTACTCCGGTGAACTAACCTACGCCGCCAACTGGTACAAAGAATACGAACAGGTTACCTTCTGGGATGACCTCGACTACATCGGCATCCAGGCCTATTTCCCTCTAACGGAGCACGAAAACCCGGAAATTGCCCAGGTCGCAGCGGGGTGGGGTAAGCATTTGTCAGCCATCAAATCGGTCTATGACTGCTATGACCGCCCGGTCTTGTTTACCGAATTAGGCTACAAAAGTACATCTGATAGCGCCATCGAACCCTGGGTATGGGTGGACTATGGCGAAGATCGGAACCATAACTATTCGCTGGAAACTCAGACCAATTGTTACCAGGCCTTCTTTGATGCGGTTTGGACGCAAAACTGGTTTGCGGGCGTACACCTATGGCAGTTTCGCGGAGACTATAAAGAACGTAACGGAGAGATCAATACTGACTTTAACCCTCAGGGTAAACCTGCGGAAACGGTAATCTCGAAAGGATTTGCAAGAACGCCCACAAGTGAGGCTCGTAAATAAAGGTGAGGCTCTACGCTGTTTTAACGCTTCTCTCTTTGCTCCTTTAATCTCCTCCCCGACACCTGCGTCCCCGCCCTTATTAGTCAAGCAGTCAAAGAGTCAAAGAGTCAGAGCGTCAAACAGTGCTGACCTGACTCCCTGACTCCCAGACTTAATTAACCCTCCCCGCTTCCTCACTAAGCCCCGTCTTCCGCTTCCGGCTCTTCACCTTCTGGTTGCCGAAGGCGTAACTCATGGAAAGGGCAACGTTTCGGCTGTCCCAGTTACCATTGCCTTCGCTGCGCTGGCCATTGAATTCGGAGACGCCTACCCACCCACTTTGGTAGAAAATGTCGTTGGCACTCAGCTTCACGTTGAGCTTGTCGCCCAGGAATTTCTTCTGCAAACCAAGGTTAAGTGCCCAGCTCTCGCCGTATTCGAACACGCCGCCCCAGATGCCGGGCCCAGCGAAATAGCCAGAGATTTCCCCGGTGAATTCTCCCGGTAATTTGAACGTCTGCTGCTGAAAGAAGCTGTAGCTGAAGGCCTGAAGGTCAATGGTGCCGTTTTCCCCATAGTCCGCCTGGTTGTTGATGTGGCTCGCGCTGACATTGACGAACGCATCCCAGTTTTTGGTGACGGTAAAGGGCAGGCTGGCGTTGAAGCTGATGACCGTCTTCTTGGCCAGGTTATCCCAGCCGATGAATCCGGCGCGTGGGTCAATATCGTCCGGGCCGATGAGGCGGGTGATCTGGTCCGAGGTTTTACTGTAAGCCAACTTGAAGTTGTAGCGGTAGGCCAGGGTGTAGCCCAGTTCCATATTGTCCACAATCTCCGGACGGAGGAAAGGGTTACCGGTTTCGTAGCTAAGTTGACTGATCTGGTTGCGGAAAGGATTAAGAACGTTGTAATCCGGCCGATTGATCCGGCGGCCGTAGTTCAACGAGACGGTATTACCCTTCCGCTGGTTCAGCGCATAAGTCAACCCGGCGGAGGGGAAGAAACTCAGGTAGTCGATCTCCACGGGGTCTTCCTGGAGGTCTTCGCGAAAGGCCGTCAGCATGCCCGTAGCATCGGTCAGCTCCGACCGAAGGCCAGCGGTATAACTGATTTTTTCGCTGAATTTGCCGGAGTAACTCATGTAGGCGGCGTACACGTTTTCATCGTAGTCAAATAGGTTGGAGCGCGTATCACTGAGGACTTGCTCGTTGCCCAATTCGTCGAAGAAAAGAAAGGTGTTCTTAGTGCCTACCTGGCTGAGTTTGATGCCGGTGCCGAATTGCCCCTTACCAATGGGTTGCTCGTAGTCCACTTTGAAGGTATAGATGTCTATGTCCCTTGGCGTATCGAAAGTATTAACGATTTCAGCCAGCACCGTTTCCCGGTCCGGGGTGACGTAGGTGTTTGGCTGTCGGCGCAAGTTGGTATTGCGGAAGGTGCCGTAGTCAAGGTCTACGTTGAGGCTCTTTCCCTTTCCGGGGTCATAGCGGTAGTTGAGGTTGAATTCTCCCCGGTTGCGGGTTGTATTGCTGGTGGAACCAGCTAAGAGGATACTGTCTACCGGGCCACCGATGGTAGAAATCAGGAAGTCGTCGGTACCCGTATTGATGCCATCCTGGAAGCTACCGCTGGCCAGGAAACCGATGGTGCTGTTTTTGTTGAGGAAAAAATCGGTGCCGAATTGCCCAAAGTAATCCGTATTGTCGTTCTGAGAACGCATACTTTCCTGAAGGCGAAGACCATTCTGCAGCATGTCGAAATTGATGCGGTTGAAGCTCTCACTTTGTACGGTCCCAATCCGGCTGAATACGTTGAGTTTGCTGTTTCTGTAGTTACCGGCCACGGAGGCATTGGTGCGGTTGTATTGGCCCTGCGTAGACGTAAGGTTGGCAGTGCCGTTGGCCCCTTCGTTCTCAGCTTTGGACAGCCGGATATCGATGATGCCAGCATTGCCTTCCGCTTCGTATTTGGCACCGGGGTTGGTGATGATGTCGATCCGGTCAATCTGCTCGGCGGTGAGGCTGCGCAGGTAATTGGCCAGTTCTTCACCGGCCAGGGGCAGTCGTTTTCCGTTGACGTAGACCAGCACGCCGGAACGACTCAGTACGTTGATGTTGTCGTTGTTGTCGATGGTCACGCCCGGGGCCTTCCGCAGCAAGTCGAGGCCGTTCTGGCCCACGGCATTGATGGTGCCCTGGACGTTGAAGACCGTCCGGTCAGGCTTGATCTCCACCAGGGCGCGGGTGGCGGTAACGGTGGCTTCGGCTAGTTCGACGGCGGCGGGCGCCATTTTCAGCACACCGAGGTCCAATACGCCGTTGGTAGCCTTGACGTCCTCTATCCGTAAGTCGGGGGCCCCGAGGTAGGTAACGACCAGGTTATAGGAGCCGTCTGCAATGCCATCCATACGGAAGAGCCCGGCATCGTCGGTGGTTTCTACTTTCACCAGTTTGTTGTCTGGTATGGTGTACAGGGCAACGTTGGCGAAGGCTACGGCAGCACCGTCAGCATCTTGTACCTGGCCTTTTATCTCGTAACTGTCGGGGCTTATTTCCTCCGTGGCGTTCGGTCCGGAGGCACTTTGGGCCATTAGGGCGGGGCCGCAGGTGCAGAGGAGGAAAACTAAGGAGCAAAGTAAAATAGTTGATGGTGTAAAGTTTCTCATTTGG
>JBGCFZ010000261.1:0-7400 GCA_045110355.1 Lewinella sp.
AGAAGACTTTGAGGATTACTGGAATGGCCTCACGCAACGTATCTCGGCCGTTGATTTCCAGGACCTGGCGATGGCTTCCGACGGCGTATTCTCCTTCAAGCCGTTCAGTCATGATTCCTTTCGTCCGGTGACGGAAGATGAACTGCTTACCTTTTTGCTGGTTGACCGGGACGAAGGGCCGATTGAAAATACGTACCGCCGAAAGTTGATGTACGTCAGTAGTAATTTCGGCCTCAAAGCCTCAGATGATTTGACGGTGGTGCGGCTGTCTTATTAGCGAATACATCTCGGGGTATAGAATAAACTTACCGGTAGAGGACGGATAATTGCTGGATTGTAATCCCCGCTGCTACGGCAACGTTAAGGCTGTGCTTCGTACCGAACTGCTCAATTTCGATGGTCCCGTCGGCCGCATTGATGAGGGCCTGGGAGACGCCGTTGACCTCGTTACCGACTACTAGGACCAATTGGTGGTTGGATGGCGCGACGAAGTCGCGCAACCGCACACTTTGCTCCGTTTGTTCCAAACACTGCACCTGCGCGCCGTCGCCCCTTAATTCTTGTACTAAACTGAGGGCATCCTTGTGGTGGCTCCACGGCACACTCTCCGTGGCGCCCAGTGCTGTTTTCAGAATATCCCGGTGGGGCGGGGTAGCGGTGATGCCACATAGGTAGATGTGCTGCAGGGCGAAGCAATCTGCTGTACGAAAAATACTGCCTACGTTATTGGCCGACCGGATGTCGTCGAGCAAAATGGACACCGGAATCTTTTTGGCATCTGCATATTCCGTTAGGGTAAGGCGCTGCAGCTCCGCCATAGATTTTTTACGATTAGTCATTTTAGCAGAATACTCTATATTTAGCGAGAAGATGTTTTGGTGTAAAGCGTTGAGCTGATGAAATCGTTATTATTTTTAACCTTCCTGTTTGTTGCCATGAGTTTCATGGCGGCTCAACCTGCGGCAAGATCGTCGGCTACGGCTACCCGATTCAGATCAAGAAAAAGTTTGACGGCTAAAAAGTTTAGGGCCGCGCTCAATACAGGGCCAAAAGTAAAGAATCCCAGGGCCGCGGGCCGTGCCGGGAAGTCAAAAGTTAGGACTGCGTTACCGAATCGACGGCAACTTAAAGGCCCTAAGTACAAAAACTTAAAACGTTACCGACCTTCGCCGAAAAGGAAAACGAAAGCAGCTTCCGCATCGAGAAAACGGTTGTACGGACCACGTTTCAAAAACCGGTCTGCGCGCAAGGCTGTTCACCGGGAGAGAGGTTAAAGTGTAACGGTTAGGATAGTCGGTGGCATAAAGGTGCGTAGCTCCGACACTTGGGTCTGGGCAAAAACACCACACCATGACTAATCGAACGAATGCATTATTTACGCTTCTAGCCTGTTTTTTGGTCCTTTTTAGCTGTGCCTGTGACCCTTGTGACGGAGAAGGGGCGATCGAGATTGATGTCGCTGACAGCACGGCGCCAGACCTGTACTGGCAAATTGTTACCCGCACCAATACTCCTTCCGGTCCCATCAGTTCCATCAGCATCGTCAGCGATCCGGATTATGTCCTGACCATGACTTCAAGCGATGTTGTTGAGATAACGTTACTCGGAGAAGACAATGAAAGTGGGATGTCATGGCTGAACCTCCAGGGAGGATTCGGCTATACCTGCTCAACGTTTGACGCAGCCGTTTCTCTAAGCGGTATCGTTCCGGGAAACCGTGTATCCTTCAATTTCGATGACGGGGAGTGCGCCCTGGCTGAGGCGGAGTACCCAGTCTACATCATCGACGGAACCAACCTTTGCCCTAGCGATTACCCGATCCTAAACAGCGGCGGCTACGCCCTGCTGGGGTCCGGAGCCAATTCCAACGTCATTATTCGTCAGAATTTTAGGATTACGGTGAATATTGCGAACGTTGCGATTTAAACTGTTGTCCATTCTCTTAGTGAGGCATTCGTGGCGCGGCCGCAGGTGCAAGGGAAGGACTTAAGGCAGTAATGGGTGGGGCATTGCGCCGCAAGCATTTCTTCAACAGCTGCACCAATCAAAACAGCCACCGCTAAACAAGTAGCGGTGGCTGTTTTGGTTATTACCTAAGGTGTCTGCCAGGCAGAACACTAATTGCCCAGGTAATTTTTCAGCAGCTTAGAACGGTTAGCTCCGCGCAGCTTATTGATGGCTTTGTCCTTGATCTGGCGAACCCGTTCGCGGGTAAGGCCAAACTTCTCGCCGATGTCTTCGAGGCTCATCGGATGCTCAACACCGATACCGTAGTACAGTTTGATCACATCACACTGGCGCTCCGTGAGGGTGCCGAGGCTTCGGTCGATTTCACGGCGGAGCGACTCTTTGTACTCAAGTGCAGAGTCCGTACCCGGCGTGGCGGTGTTGGCCAGTACGTCGAGGAGGCTATTGTCTTCGCCTTCGACGAAGGGAGCATCCATGGAAACGTGACGGGCGGCAACGCCAAGAGTAGTTTCTACTTCCTCGGGAGCAATCTCCAACTGAGTGGCCAGCTCTTCACTGCTTGGCTCACGCTCGAACTGCTGCTCCAGCATGGAGAAGGCTTTGTTGATCTTGTTGAGGCTACCTACTTTGTTGAGGGGCAGGCGGACAATCCGGCTTTGCTCGGCAAGTGCCTGCAGGATCGACTGGCGAATCCACCACACCGCGTAGGAGATGAATTTGAAACCACGGGTTTCGTCGAAGCGCTGCGCTGCTTTGATGAGGCCGAGGTTGCCCTCGTTGATCAGGTCACTTAGGGAGAGCCCCTGGTTCTGGTATTGCTTGGCTACCGAAACGACGAAGCGAAGGTTGGCTTTCGTAAGCTTCTCAAGGGCGATCTGGTCTCCCTGCTTGATCCGCTTAGCCAGGTCAACTTCCTCCTCGGGGGTCAGCAGATCGACTTTACCGATTTCTTGTAGGTATTTTTCGAGTGACTGACTCTCGCGATTCGTGATCGACTTAGTTATTTTTAGCTGTCTCATACAGGATTGACGTTTTTGAAATCGGGCGCAAAATTACGGGTAATTTCCCTAAGGATCAATAGCTTGAAGCTAAAATCTGCTGCGCACATTACCCAAACACCAAATAGGCTGAATAGGTTGGCTTAAAAAAGAATTTTGGTAGTCTCGGTTTATTTAGCTTAATTGGCGGCTATCATCCCCCCAAAATACTGATATGGAACGTGTTAAGTTTACTTACGAATTTATCTGCCGGGCCTCCCCGGCAATAGTTTACCAGTTTCTGACTGACCCTGCCTGCATAACCAGATGGTTTTGCGACGAGGTAGATGTGAATGACCAAACCTACACCTTTGTGTGGGAAGGCTCCGCTGAAATCGCGGAATTGATCGAAGACAAGGAGGCTGACATGGTCCGTTTTGCCTGGGAGGATGCCGATGATCCTGACGAATTCCTGGAGTTCAACATCACCAAAAGCCCCGTTACGGGGGAAACCATCGTTTACGTTACCGATTTTGCCGACGACGACGAAGTGGAAGATCAACGTGCACTTTGGGAATCCCAGCTTAACCGTATGAAGGCCAAAATGGGAGGGTAGGGGAAATCTGATAGTCTTGTAATCTGGTCGTCATAGTGGCAAAAGAAAACTGAAAGCCTACATTGTCAAATTAATGGATACCGTTCTTATTTCACTTGTGAACGGTAATGCGTACGAGCGGAGCGAGCATCCTCACGCGGCAGTTCTACAAGATTACTACCTACAAGACTACCAGACGACATGACTATACTCCTGGGCCTAACCCTTTCCGATCCTAAAACTCTTCCGTCGCTGCCAGCCAATACCTCCGGCATGGCAGCCATGTCTCCTACGGGGTTGCTGAGGTATCTGGAGGGGTTTTATGCCCTGGGCGCGCCCACAATTAATCGGGAAGCACTACGTACGGAGCAGTATCGGCAATTGATCAATGCACATCAGGCTGCCAGTGATGATATCCCTTTTTACCAGGCTTCTTTTAAGGCAGATCAAGGTGCTACGGCAGCTGAATTGCTTTCTCGTCGTGATGAATTATTGGCAGCAGGCTACCCATTATCCGAACCACCGGCCAGGGAAACGCCGCAGCGCATCACCACGCTGCATGAGCTGGAAGCACTATTACACGACGACCGCTACGATTTTCAACTCCTGCCCGGAACGACTGATCGTCTGATCCTGCTGTTGGCCGCCCTTTCCGAAAAACGCCACCCCGGGCTTACCATCCTGGTCAACGAGCCCCGCCATCTGCTGCCGCCCGGCTTTCGCCGCTTATTGCTTGCTTTGGAGGAAGGCGGAGACCAGGTAGCCCAATTGCCGGAGCCGGAGGCTCCGCTGGCCACCAATGACCTCGGCCGCTGGCAGCAAAAGCTTAGTGGGCGAGCAATGCCCACCACCACCCAACCATCCCTGTTCGATACCATCCCCAGCGGCAGTGCGCCGATGGAGCTGGTCGGAGATGGCTCTCTGATCTTATTGAAGGCGGAACGGGAGACCCACCTGGCAGCCTACGTAGCTCGTTTGTTGCGCGACAACAAAGCGTGGCGCCCAGGCATGCTGCTGTCCCTGCGTACGCAAACGCTTGATAATGCCCTGGTGGCAGAAGGGTTGCCCAGTCTGGGAATTCCTTCGGCCAGCCTTGCCCGGCCCAGCTTGCAAGTGCTCAAACTCATTACCACTTTCCTCTGGAAACCCATCGAAGTGGAACGAGTGATGGAATTCGTCAGCCTGGTCACCAAACCATTACACTGGCGACTGGGGCAACGCATTGCCGAGTTCCTGGCGGATACGCCGGGGCTTTTTGGCCCACGGTGGTACGGTATGCTGAACGGTTACTTCACGGAAATGGAAGTGGAACGCGGTTGGTCAAAAACCAGGCTCGATGCCACCAGGGCGCAATACGACAGCTGGTTTGACCGGCGCCGGTATCCCCGCGACCAGAAAGTACCCAAGTTCGACCTGCGCGACCTGCTCAACTCTCTGAGAGAATGGGCACTGGAAGCCTATTCGGACAGTAAGAAAAAAGACAAACAACAAGCGGTAGCCCAAGAAAATACGGGGTTGTTGGTTTTGGCCGCCCAGGCGCAGCGCGCCATGGAGCTGCTTGATGCACAACCGGAAACAGAACTAAGTTATCTTGACGTAGAGCGCCTCATTCGTACCGTCTACGAGCCGGCACCTACCCAGTTTCAGCATAAAGAAGACGGTGCGCCGGATACGGTATTTGCCGCAGCTTCCGTATTGAAACTACCAGATGGGGAGGCACCGGAGCGAATCATCTGGTGGGATTTCATTGAGCACGAGCCAGACTATTTCTTCAGCCGATATTACCCGGAGGAATTAGCCTGGCTTAAGGAAAAAAGGATACAACTGAATGGCCCGGACCAACAGAATGAGCTTTCTACCTGGCGTCAGCTTAGGCCCGTGCTCCACGCTCGCAAACAACTGATACTTTGTTTGCCGGAACGGGTAGACGGGAGTGTGGTGGAGGCACATCCGTTGCTGGGCGACCTGGAAGCTGCCTTTGCCGACGGAGCGCTGGACCACATTACCGTAGCTATAGATGCTGCGGGCGAAAGCCCCGAAGTGTTGGCCGGCTACCAGACGCCGGGCTTTGCCCCAGTGCCCGTTAGGCCCCTGGCCGGGCCGGTGGCTCAGCTGCACATTGACCGGCCGGAGGCCATCAGGGAACGCGATCCCGAAACACCAACGGCCCTGGAGGATTTGCTGTACTACCCGTATAAATGGGTCTTCCGCCACCAACTTAAACTAAAGGGTAGGCCCATTCTTTCCGTCGCCGGAGAAAATAGGCTTCGGGGAAATCTTAGTCACCTGTTCATCGAGCAATTGCTGAACAAGATCAGGGAAGACAACCGGGCGTACACCCGGGGAGACGTCCGCAAATGGGTTGATGATAACTGGCTCCGGCTGCTGAGAAATGAAGGGGCAATTTTATTGGAGTACGGGCAGGAGCCCGAACGCGTACAGTTTGTTCGTACCATGCAATATGCCGCCTGGTCGTTGGTGCACTACATCCAGGCGAACGGCTGGGAGATACTTGGATCCGAAGAAGTATTGGCCGGAGAGTTGGAACGAATGGGCGGGCAACCCGTTAAGGGGCGAGCTGACCTCGTGCTTAAACGCGACCGAAACGGTTTGGGAGAAGTGGCGATTGTTGATTTGAAATGGCGGGGAAAAACGGTGTTTAAGAACCTGCTACGTAATGCCAAGGACGTACAGCTCTGCCTTTATGCCGAGTTCATTCAGCAACACATGAAAATGGACCAGGACGGCAAATTCAGCCGGAAGGAGGGCGCGCCTCCGCACCGGGTGCATACCGCCTATTACGTTTTAAGGGATGCTTTAATGGTGGCCCGAAACGAGCTGGCTTTTGCCAATATTGAAACCGTGGCCAGTTCGGAAGAAGCCGAAGCAATACAGGTCGAAACGCTCAAGAAGGTGAGGGCAACGGCCAACTGGCGCTGGGAGCAATTCAGGGAAGGGGTAGTGGAGGTCCGGTGTCAGGAAACCCTTGGCGACCTCGAAGACCTTTACCTCGACCTCAATCATGATGACCTGCTGGAAATGGAGGAAGGAGATGCCCGCTTTGATGACTACCGGAGCTTGATTGGCTTGGTGCGTTGATTTCTTGGGCGGGGCCGCAGGTGCAGTGGAAGTTGAAAGAGCAGTGCTTGGACGACGTTCCCTCCGGGAACGAGCGGAACCGTCGGCCTCCGGCTGCGGAAGAACCCCCTCCCAACCCTCCCCACGGGGGAGGGCTTCTTGAAAACGCTGCGCGTTATTCTGTAAAATTGCCTAAGTGCTTCGACCTTAAGACTGCACAGGCTCTTCACCAAAGAGACTTGCCTTGCTGATGTGAGGCCTTGCTTCTTTAACCTGTCTTTGCACCTGCGGCCCCGCCTCCTTCTACTACGGCAGTACCATCGGACCCAGTATTTTCATCCAGAGCCAGTAGCCTACAATACCATATCTCCCTCTCCCTGTCCAATCCGAATCTTCCGTTCCAGTTCGCCAAGCGATTTGCGGATATCGTCGTTGGTTTCCATGAGGTCCTTAACGGTTTTGATGGAGTAGAGTACGGTGGAATGATCACGACCACCGAACATGCGGCCGATGGACTTGAGGCTTTGGTCGGTGTATTGCTTCACCAGGAACATGCTGATCTGGCGAGCAAGGACTACTTGACGTCGGCGCGTGGCACTGGCCAGGTTTTCAACTTCAAGGTTGTAGTACTCGGCAACCGTACGCTGGATGACCTCGGGAGTTACCTCTTTATTAATCTCGGTAACAAAGTTCTTGAGAACGTCCTTGGCAAGCTTCAGGTCGATCTCATCACTTCCCATTACACCCTGATGAAGCACCAGGTTGTTCAGGACGCCTTCGAG
>JBGCFZ010000262.1:0-14314 GCA_045110355.1 Lewinella sp.
ACGAACCGCTGACCGTCGCCTCAAACGAAGTCTCTGCGTCTTCCCGTGCCCCGCCTTGGCGGAGGAGGCGGGAATGAGTCTGGAAGAATATACGGCCTTCGTTGCGCAGGCCACCAAGATCGATCAGCCCGACCCCGAAGCTGCCTGGCTGGAGGTCCGTCGTCGGCAACAGGCTGTAGTGGACCACCTCAACAGTTGTACTACTTTTCGCTACACAAATGCGAAAACAGACATCTCCTTCACTACCAATGGACGTACCTGGATCAATAGTGACGGGCAAACGAACATGCCAAGTGGTGAAGTCTATACCAGTCCGGAAGAAGATTCGGCAAACGGATACATCTTCTTTGATTATCCCGCCATC
This sequence comes from Lewinella sp., assembly GCA_045110355.1. Taxonomy (GTDB): domain Bacteria; phylum Bacteroidota; class Bacteroidia; order Chitinophagales; family Saprospiraceae; genus Neolewinella. The sequence continues at coordinate 365 of JBGCFZ010000262.1, forward strand.
CGTAATGGCAAAACAGTACAAGGAGTAACCCTGAAAGTGGAAAACGGCGAAATCATTGAATGGCACGCTGAAAGCGGGCAGGAGGTTCTGGATGAAACATTTGAAATTCCAGGAACCCGTCGTTTTGGTGAAGCAGCCGTCGGAACTAATTACACCATTGACAGGTTCAGTAAAAACATCCTTTTTGATGAGAAAATTGGCGGAACTGTGCATATGGCCATCGGACAGAGCTACGCGCAGGCTGGTGGAAAGAACGAAAGCACCGTTCATTGGGACATGATCGCCGATATGAAACAAGAAGGAATTATTTACGCCAACGGGCGTGAAATTTATAGAAACGGACGTTTTAATACCGAATTGTGGCCATAAGGTCAACCTTTGTGGGTACAAGCCGTCTTCATTTAGAGCTCGCCATGCCATTCAGATCAAAAACAGCCTGTTTCGGTTGATCACAGAATTTCCTAATGAGCTCTTAACGACAGATTACCTACCTTGCGAACCAGTTTTAGCGTCAACCCTATTTAAAGAATACCGGGAACATTTATAATTGAAATTAACCTCAAACCGTGAACGAGAATATCGCCTTTCTAGAATTAAAATATGGGAACATCTACGGAGGCTACCCAAATTTTTACGCCATCAGTGAAATCGCACTGCTCGTCTTTGAGCGGGGCTCTAACAAAATCTTCCTCGAAAGCTGGATCAATCAGGCTAACGTAGACATCGTAGATGTATACGCTGAAACAGATGATTTAGGCCATACAACCCGACGTGTTCGGGAGGTGCTTAATATGCGCAGCAACCGAAGGTTTCGCTATGAAGAAGATTTTCGTCTTGAAGAGGAAGAACTTCAATATGCCTTCCGCAACCTACGGTCCACTAAAATGGCCGTTCGGAATTTCTTGTTGAAAAACCTGCGAAAATACCGGTTTCAGGACCTGATCGTCTTTGATGGTCGCCGGGATATTTTCCTTTGCGAGCGCTCTGGTGTCGACTTCAGCTACGTCAACATCATCGACATCCAAAAGGACCTGAATCGGGAAACCGACTACCTATTTAGCCTAAACAAGCTGGCCAAGGTGATCGACTTTCATACCGACCGCTCGTATCTGCGGTCTAATAACCTCGAGTACTGGTTGCACCCTATTGCCGCTCGGCAGATCGTCCCGGGTACCGCTGCCTTTGATGCTGCACGCCTGCTGATGGTGTTCAACGAGTACACGGAATTACACGATGACTTCATGATCAAGGCCGCCATCCTGCTGAATAAGATTCAGAAACGAAAGGATGAGGAAAAGGCGCTGAAGGAAGCGAATCCTGATCCCGAACCAGTAAAGGAGGAGAAGAAGCCTAAGGCTAAAAAGAAGGCCGCTGCGAAGAAGGAGGAAGAGTAAGGGCTTAGAGCGATATCACTAAGGCCAGGACCAAAACACTGATCACAAGCCCCGCCAAAAAAATGGTGAAGGCGATGCGCAGTAGTGCATACTTGCGGGCGAGGGATTGCCCAAGACCATGAAGATCATTGACCAGCATGCCATACAAAGCATTCGGATCGAGAAGTTGTTGCTCCATGCGAGCAGCAAAATCCGCTCGTGATAAAGTGCTGAAAAACCCAAAGAAAGCAAGGTTTTCCTCCGTTTGAGCCTTCCCCGAAGGCCGTGCTGCCAGGGCCGCGTAAACGAGGCTGACCAGTCCGCAAATGGTAAACAAACCTACGGGCAACAGTACTTCAGGCCGGGTTTCAGCCCAGTTGCGGTAGCTCGTAAAGGTAACCAGCGCACCGATGAGTAAAGTGTTGACACTGATCATGATGGCGGCCTTCTGGTCGGCCATCGCTACCAGATTGATGTGATTACGGAATACCGTGCGGAAATAGGTTTGGGTTGCCTGACGGGTTGGTCCGTTTTCCAGATCGCCCAGCTGCTGAAAAGAGGGCGTCGTGATGCCGTCACCGGAGTCTCCGGGTAGTTTTTCGGGCGCGGCCGCAGGTGCAGGGAACGGTGAAGGAGCAATGCGGTTGGAGAGCTTATCGACGAGTCTTTGGAGATCGAGTAATACCGCGGAATGAGTATGTTGGTACTGCCGCCTAAGCTCGCCATTGCGGAAACGAGCGTGGCGTATTTCGTTGAGGTAGCCGTTAAGAGAGGCCAGCCGTGCCTCTGGGCTTGCGGCTTCCTGCGTGTTGTTTGCGTATCGGTTTTCCAACCAGGCGAGCTCGGCGCCTTCGGCGCCGGCAAGTAATCGCTGGGCCAGTAAAGCATCGTGAAGTACGTCGGCCACTTCCGCTCGCTGATGGCTGTTGCCACCCGGGAGGGCAGCCTTCAATGCCAGGTGAAGGTTGAGGTAATCGGGGCCCGTCCATTGTCGGAACTCCTGGATGATCTCCGGCCAGGAAAAAATTTCTCCCGGGCGTCCCCAATACCGACAGGCCTCCAGAAGCGCCGCCGCTCGTGCCAGTGGTGGCAGGTCTGGTGAAGCTCCGGGTTGGCGCAGGGCAATTTCGCGTGCGTGCCCTCCTAGTGCCAGGGCCCAACTGTCGTTGTGCAATACATTGGCGTGCGGCAATCGCTCGTAGCTCATCAGCATGAACCGCTCTGCCTGGTCGGCGAGGTCTTGCAGGTCCAGTGAAGAAGCGAAGGGGGATTGCATATAATTAGGTGACGTTGGTTTCCAATAACGGGGTTTTCGGTTGATTGTACTAGAGAAAACCAGGAAAATTCACTTTTACCGGCAACAACTTTAGCGGGAGGGCAAATGTAGATATAATCATCACAAAGTGGCTTGGGAATTTACGTGGTGCTGAGCGTCTGCAAGTGTTACTGATCTCAAGCTAATAGTATCCCAAATCCTTATGGTTTGGGTGTAAGCCAGTTCTTTCCCACCAACACTCCCCGCACTTTTATGCTCAACGCGAAAACTTTTGGTAACGGCCCGGCACTGGTCATCCTGCACGGCTTATTTGGTATGCTGGATAATTGGCAAACGCTGGCCCGCAAATGGGCCGATACGCATCACGTAGTTCTCCTTGACCTGAGGAACCACGGCCGCAGCTTCCACACCGACGAAATGAACTATGTGGTAATGGCCGAAGATGTAGCGGCCACACTGGAAAGTATGAACATCGATGAATGCGTCCTGCTGGGCCACAGTATGGGAGGCAAAGTCGCGATGCAAACGGCCTTGACTTACCCGGACTTAGTGCAGCAGTTAATTGTGGTCGACATTGCCCCCCGGAGATATCACCCCGGGCACCATTCGGTGTTTGCTGCCCTTAACGCCCTTGATCCGGCCACCATCCCTGACCGTAAGGCGGCTGCTGAAGAGATGAGCATACACCTGGCCGACCCCGGCGTCCAACTCTTTTTACTGAAAAATCTGGCCCGAAACCCCGCCGGAGGCTTTCGCTGGCGGATGAATCTTCCGGCCATCAGCGCCGCCTACGACCAACTGATTGGCCCCGTTGGCCAAATGGGCGACGAGTATGCCGGTCCCGCGCTGTTCATCCGTGGCGCAAAGAGTGGCTACGTACAAGACGAGGATCTGGAATTGATTCAAATTTTGTTTCCAAAAGCTATGCTGGAAACCGTATCCGGAGCGGGTCATTGGGTACACGCAGAACAGCCTGGGGCCTTGCTGGCGGTAGTAAACCGGTTCTTGCGGGACTAAAAGCGGGCGTGCCGGAAATCAAAGCCCGCTCCTTAACTTCTCAATGCACCTGCGGCCGCGCCCTGAAAAGAATGAGGAATGAGCCGATAGCAGCCTTTTGCTACTTACTGACGTTCACCTGATTGCTAAGATGAGCTTAGACGATCTCATTACTGAGATCGGCACCTGCATTTTCTTTGTATCCATGCTAAAGCCTGCACAAAATTCCTTGTGTTTTAAATCGATATATTTGTTGTACCGTACTTGTATACCGTACTAAGGCTTTCGCCTTCGAATTTTAAACGTTTACATCATGTCGATCAACAAAATACTACTCTGTCTGGGCTGCCTGTGCCTGGGTCTGACAACACTTTCTGCCCAAGGATTCCTGCGAGCCTCCGGACAAGACATCGTTAACGAAGCGGGGCAACCATATATACTGAAAGGCATGGGCCTTGGCGGATGGATGCTTCAGGAAGGCTACATGTTGCAAACCTCCGGTTTTGCCAACGCCCAGCACCAGCTTCGCGAAAAAATGGTGGAGCTGGTAGGAGAAGCTACCACGGAAGAATTCTACGTGGCCTGGCGGGCGAACCATACGAACGAAGATGACATTGAAGCGATGCATCAGGCCGGCTTCAACTCCGTACGGCTGCCCATGCACTATAACTTGTTTACGTTGCCCATCGAAGACGAGCCAGTGACCGGAGAACAGACCTGGCTGGAAGAAGGCTTTGCGCTGACGGACAGCCTCATCGCCTGGTGTAAGGCCCGAGACATGTACGTCATTCTGGACCTTCACGCGGCTCCCGGTGGCCAGGGCAATGACCAGGGGATTTCTGATCGGGATGAGGATAAGCCCTCGCTGTGGGAAAGCGAAGCCAACCAGGACAAGACCGTAGCGCTGTGGGGACGACTGGCCGAACGCTATAAGGACGAACCTACCGTGGGTGCTTATGACCTCATCAACGAGGTTAACTATAACCTGCCCGGTGGCGTTGCCCTGCGCAACCTCTACGGCCGCATTACCACTGCCATCCGGGCTGTTGACCAAAATCATCTTCTATTCATTGAAGGTAATTGGTTCGCCAACGACTTCACCGGTCTGACGCCACCGTGGGACAACAATATGTCTTACAGCCCGCATAAGTATTGGTCGGTGAACGACCAGGCCTCCATCCAGTGGGTCATCGACTTGCGTGAAACCCATAATGTGCCGATCTACTTTGGGGAAACCGGTGAAAACTCGAACGTATGGTTCCAAACGGCAACGAAACTTTTTGACGAACATAATATGGGCTGGGCCTGGTGGCCCTGGAAGAAAATTGACGCCATTGCCGGTCCCGTTTCTGTAGAACGCACCGCCGGTTGGCAACGCCTGATCGACTACTGGGAAGGCCGGGAGCCGGAACCTTCCGTTAGTGAAGCTACCGACATCCTACTGGACCTCACGGATAAACTGAAACTAGGGAACGCCCGCTACCAAAAGGACGTAATCGATGCGCTGTTTCGCCAGAACACCTCCGAGGAGGCGATACCTTATAAGGAACACCAGATTCCTGGAATCATCCACTCCCCTGATTTTGATATGGGGAAAGTCGGCTCAGCTTACTTCGACGTAGACCAGGCGAACTACCAGGTAACTACGGGAAATTTTACCGCCTGGAATAATGGATGGATTTATCGAAACGACGCAGTCGATCTTGAAAAATCTATGGATGATACCTTTACGGATGGTGTCCACGTTGGTTGGACGTCTGCCGGAGAATGGATGCAATACACAGTAGATGTGCAAGAAGACGGTTTGTATACCGCAAGGGTGCGCACAGCGGCAGATGCGGACGGTGGTGCCTTCCACTTTCAAATCGGAGAAGCGGACATAACGGCCTCGCGCATTACGCCGAATACTGGTGATTGGCAGGGTTTTCAAACGACAGTAATCCAGAATATTCCACTGACAACCACTGACAAAAAACTTCGGCTGTACGTCGATAAAGAGGGGTTTAACCTGGGTGGGTTCGAGTTCGTCCGTACCGGTGATCTTAGCTCCCTGGACACCCGATTTCTTGTGGGCCAAACCATCAGCGATCAAAGTGTAAAGGTCACCTTGAATAAGCCGTTGAATGGGGAGGTTGTGCCGGTAGTGGACGACTTTCAACTCTTCGTCAACGGCAGCGCAGTAGCGGTAACTGGTGCCGCCTTTAGTGCCGATGGTAACCGGACGGTTGAACTGATGACCGAGGTTGTTTTCCGTTCCGAAGACGTCATTCGCGCTTCCTATACCGGCACCAACCTGATCGCTACTGACGGCACCGATCTGGCCACTTTTTCCCAGGAGCTGATCCAGAATAAGGTGGCCATCGTCAGCACCATTCCCGGGCGTATGGAGGCCGAAGATTACTTCAAGCAACAAGGCATTCAGTTGGAAAATTCAACGGATGAAGGTGGTGGTCAAAACATCGGCTTCCTTGATGTCGGAGATTTCCTGGACTACTACGTCGACGTAGCGCAGGCAGGAACCTATACCGTTGAGTACCGCAATGCTTCGGACGGTGGTACCGGTGCGGTCAAACTTCAACTGCTCGACGCTGCGGGCAACGCTACTGACCTTCACAGCGCCAGCTTCTCCTCTACCGGTGGCTGGCAAACCTGGACGACCACCGCTTTTGAAGCTACGTTGCCTGCAGGGCAACATACCCTTCGGGTATTAATCACTCAACCGTTGTTCAACCTCAATTATCTGGACTTTACCTTCCTGACCAGTAACCAGGAAGTCGACAATCCCTTCGGTTTCCGGTTCTTCCCCAACCCGACCAGCGATGTTGTTCAGGTAACGGGGAATTTGCCCTCCAGCCACCCGGCAACACTGCTCTTGCGCGACGTAACCGGACGCATCCTGCAAGCCAGACGCTGCGATGCCGGCACCCTTCTGGATCAATCATTGGAGTTAGCTGCTTACCCCGCTGGCGCGTATTACCTGACGGTCCGCATCGATGGCGTAGGCAGTTATACGGAGAAGGTGGTCCGGCAGTAGAAAACACTTTGAGGCGTACTTGCGAATTAACTTTCGAAACGCTCAGTTGTTGCTGACCAATAGACCAAATAGACCAATAGACCAAAAATGCGCCTAGACCACATAGGGATCGCCGTAGCCGACCTCTCCTCCGCCGAAGACCTCATCAGCCGTTTGTTGTGCCGCAAGCCTTATAAACGGGAAACCGTAACGGACCAGCACGTGACCACCAGCTTCTTTACGGCGGGGGATACAGCCGCAAAATTGGAGTTGGTGGCAGCAGAAGGAGAACAAGGGCCGATTCATAAATACATAGAAAAGCGAGGAGCGGGTATCCACCATCTCGCCTTTGAGGTAGACGACATTGTTGCTGAGATGGAACGGTTAGCCGCCGACGGTTTCGAGTTGCTCCAGGAAACGCCAACTACGGGAGCCGATAATAAATTGGTCTGCTTTTTGCACCCCCGGAGTACGAACGGTGTATTGATCGAAATTTGTCAAAGCATCAAGTTGACAACATGAAAAAGGAAGCATTAAGGAGGTTCTGGTCAGCGCGCTACCAGGAGGGTCGAACGGGTTGGGATATCGGCTATCCCTCACCACCGCTTGCGGAATACCTTGACCAATTGACGGATAAATCCCTGCGTATCCTCATCCCCGGCGGCGGAAATGCCTACGAGGCGGCGTATGCCTGGCAACAGGGGTTTACCAATGTTTATGTGTTGGACATTGCCCGGGAGCCCTTAGACGCGTTCCGGAAAAAGCTTCCCGACTTCCCCGAAGAGCAATTATTGGAAGACGACTTCTTTGCCCATGAGGAGACCTATGATCTGATTTTGGAACAGACCTTCTTTTGTTCCTTCCCGCCCTTGCCCGAAACCCGGGCAGCGTACGCCAGGAAGATGCACGAATTGCTTGCTCCCGGAGGAAAGCTCGTTGGCCTTTGGTTCGATATTCCGCTGACGGGGGATATGGAAAAACGACCTTTTGGTGGAACCCGGGAGGAGTACCTAAGATATATGACGCCTTATTTTGAACCGAAATCTTTTGCTTCCGCACATAATTCGATTAAGCCGAGGTTGGGGAACGAGTTGTTTGGGATATTTGTCCGAAATGAAACAGGATAATCTACAAAACACGAAGTGTTTTTAAAAAAGCCCTCCCCCTTGGGGAGGGTTGGGAGGTTGTTTCTTGTTCGGAAATCGGGTAGAAATCAAACGTTCAGCCAACTGAAATTTATATCTTTATCCGATGCAGGATACCAAAGTAGTACGCCAGATTACCGCCATGGACGGACGGGAGCGGGAGCGCCTGCGGCAGTTTGTGCGTAGTCCTTACTTCAACCGGCATAAAGGCACCTCACTCTTGCTGGATTTTGTGCTTAAGGAGCTGGGGAAAACCAGGCCGAAGATAGAGGAGGCGCGGGCGCAGGATGCAGTGAAAGGTAGTGGAACAGAGCAATCGGTGGCCGACTTGCAGTCAGCACTAATGAAACTTGTCAACCAGTTCCTGGCCGTGGAGCAACTTGGCGAAGAATCTTTCCGTCAGGAGGTCCTAACCCTAAAAAGAACGAAAGAACTCCATCGTTTCAGTCTGTTGGAAAACCGGGGAAAAAGACTGGATTCCAAGGTAGCAAAGCATAAATTTCGCGACGGGGATACCCACCTGGCAGCCTACGAGTGGAAGTCGATCAACGGTTATTTGCAGGGAGCGACCAATCGTTCCGATACGCGAGAGATGCAGGCGATGCTGAACCATCTTGACCGTTTCTACATGGTAGAAAAACTCCGCCATGCCTGCCAGCTGACGGCGAATATGATCATGATGAACACCCATTACGAATTCCTGCTATTGGAGCCTGTACTGGAATATCTAGAATCGGCCGAAGGGAAAAAACTACTATCAGACGGTAGAGAGCCCAGCATCGATTGTTACTATCACATCCTTTTGAGTTTGCGTGAGCCCGATATTGAAGGGCATTACGAACGCATGTTGTATTACCTCAATGAGGGCTTCAGCATGCTGCCACTAGATCACCAAAAGGACGTTTATAACTTTGCCAGCAACTATTGTATTCGGCGGATTCGGTCGGGAGACTCCGCCTATCGTGGTGAACTGATGGACCTTTATCGAAGGGGCATAGACATTGGCATCATTTATGATAAAGGGGAAATAAGTGAGTACGATTATAAGAATATCGTTACCCTAGGGTCGGCCAACAAGGAGTTTGAGTGGACGGAAAGCTTCATCGAAGAAAACCGGGAACGCCTGCCAGCCTCTAAGCGAGATAACGCCTACGCCCTCAATAAGGCCAACTTTCTGTACGCCCTCGACCGCCTGGATGAAGCGGCACGCCTGCTCATTACGGTAACGGACTCCGATATCGTATATCACCTGGCCAGGGTCGTACTGGAAATCCGGATTGCCTACGATCAGCAAGATCAGGAGTACGCCCTCAACCTGCTGGAAACCTTCCGGCTTTATGTGCGGCGCAGCCGCAAAATGAGTACAAAGGATAAGCGCAGCTACATCAATTACACCCGTTTTACCAAGCAGCTCGTTAACCTGAAACACCAGGAGGATTACCTGGGCAAGCCGACCTATACGAAGCGAATGGACGCATTGCAGGAAGCGGTGAAAGCCGCTGACTTAGTCGTAGAAAGAGGCTGGTTGCTGCGTGAAGCGGTAGGTAGTTCATAGTTCAATAGTCGGTAGGTAATAATTGGATGCTATCGACTATTGAACTATGAACTATCGACTATGAACTACCTTGCGTCCAATTATGAAGAAAGAAAGAGAAGATCTCGTCTATGGCCGTCATCCCGTCCTCGAAGCGCTGGCCTCTGGCCGGCCGGTAGACAAGGTCTTCTTGCAGCAAGGAACCAGGGGAGAGTTTGAAAAAGAGCTACGCAACTCCTGCAAAGAGAAGGGGGTCCCTTTCACCATTATACCGCAAGCTAAGTTGCAACGAATGGTGCGGGGTAACCACCAAGGTGTAGTGGCGCAGTTGGCTGCAGCGGCTTACCAAAAAACAGAAGACCTTTTACCCTTGCTCTATGAACAAGGTAAGACCCCTCTGCTATTGTTATTAGATGGCGTAACGGACGTTCGGAACCTGGGGGCCATCGCCCGCTCTGCCGAGGTCTGTGGTGCCCATGGCATCATCATCCCCCAGAAAAATAGTGCCGGCCTGACTCCGGACGCGGTGAAAAGTAGTGCCGGAGCTTTACTCCGCCTGCCGGTTTGCCGGGAGAAAAGCCTGGTCAATACCATCGGTTTGCTGCAGATGAGCGGCGTTAAAGTCATTGCCAGTGACCTGAAGGCCGAAAAATTCCTTCATGAACTGGAACTGACCGAACCACTGTGTATAGTTATGGGGGCAGAAGGTGAAGGAATCTCTCAGGGTGTATCCCGTGCGGCCGACGTTACCTTCAAAATCCCACAGGCGGGAACGTTGAACAGCTTTAATGTCAGTGTGGCGGCTGGGATACTGCTGTTTGAGGCTATGAAGGCCCGGATGCAATAAGAGAATGAGGGAATAAGAGAATTATTGAATAGCTGCCGCTGTTACCACTCACTTCGCTGCGCTTGTTCGCCTATGGTGAGCAAGCGCAGCGCCGCGAACGGTAATAGCGGCAGCAACTCAGCGACTCGCCAACTCAACAACTCACTCCCTTAAATGTCTATTTCCGACATCATCCTGTACCTACCTGCAACGAAAAGCAATGAAAAGCGTAGTTTACGTCGAATAGATTGAAACTCGCTCACATGCACGTCGCCATTATCGGCAACGGTATTGCCGGAGTAACCGCTGCCCGCTGGCTGCGCAAGCTCAATGATACCGTTCGGATCACCCTCATATCGGCCGAAACCGAATTCCACTTTTCTCGTACTGCACTGATGTACTCCTACATGGGACACATGCGCTGGGAAGACCTGATGCCCTACGAACCTTTCTTTTGGGAGAAGAACCGGATAGACCTGGTCAAGAACTATGTAGAAAAGGTACACGAAAAGGATAATAAGCTGGAATTTGCCGATGGCACTACCATGCTGTACGACAACCTGGTCATCGCCTGTGGCAGCCAGTGGAATAAATTTGGCTGGCCGGGTCAGGACCTGGAACGCGTAGGCGGAATGGTAAGCGCTCAGGACCTACAGTACCTTGAGGAGATAACGGAGGAGATCAAGACTGCCGTTGTTGTTGGTGGTGGCCTCATCGGTATCGAACTGGCGGAAATGCTGCATAGTCGGCAAATACCCGTCAAACTCCTGATTCGGGAAGGCTCTTACTGGAGCAACGCCCTGCCGCCCGAGGAAAGCAAGATGGTGAGCCGGCACATCAGAAGTCATCACATCGACTTGCGGGAGAATACCGAATTGGATACGATACACGACGACGGAAACGGCGCTGCGGGAAGTATCACCACTAAGGACGGGGAGAAAATCGATTGCCAGTTTGTAGGACTTACTGCTGGGGTGAGCCCTAACGTCAGTTTCCTGAAATCATCGGAAGGCATCGAACTGGGCCGGGGTATCAAAGTTGACAACGAACTACGCACATCTGTCTCCAATATCTATGCCATCGGCGATTGTGCGGAGGCGCGAACACCTCGCCCGGGGCGTCGGCCAATTGAGGCCATTTGGTACACTGGCCGCATGATGGGAGAAACCGTTGCGTACAACATCCTGGGCCGAAAAATTGAGTACGATCCGGGAATATGGTTTAACTCGGCCAAATTTATGGACCTCGAATACCAGGTCTACGGTGAAGTGCCGGCCAAAGGCAGAGAAGGCCTGTCCACCCTGTACTGGGAACACGAAGACGGTGAGCACGCCGTCCGAATCAACTACGAAGAAAGTGACGGTACCATCAAGGGCTTTAACCTGATGGGAATCCGTTACCGCCACGAAGTTTGTGAAAAGTGGATCAAGGAAGGCACGCACGTAGAAGAAGTACTGCAGAACCTGGGGATGGCGAATTTCGACCCTGAGCTGTACAAGCAATACGAGGCCGACGTAGTCGCGCTATACAACCAGCAGACGGGTAAAAACCTGAAGTTGAAAACCAAACGAGGCCTAAGCTCGGCCATCCGATTCCTGCGGAAAGCGGTGAGTACCTAACTGGCAGTTACCCGGCCTCCAGGCCATTGAGCGGAGTGAGAAATCTCTCGGTAACTAGCGGACTGATGTCCGCGCAACTAGTATTCAATCCAACAACGAACCAATAGTCCAATAGACTAAAGTATCAAGAAAATGCCATCTAAGTCAACCAAAAAATCCGCTGTTCAGTACCTCGGCCTGGCACTCTTCGCCATTGCTTTGCTGATTTTTACCGCGATGCTCGGTCTGGACGATTATAAATTTTCGGCCGACGCGCTAACCGGTCCGTTTGAAGACCCTTTGCACAAAACGGCGCTGGAGACAGCGGCGGAGCAAACCGGCCTGCTCAACGAAACTTACAGTTCCACCTTCAGTGCCAGCACGGCGCTGGAGCAGACTTTCTATACGGCTAAAGGAATCGTGGATCAGCATTACGAAACCAACGGACTGCCGGAAGGTAAGCAAAAATGGGAAGTGGAACTTCCTGGGTGGCAGCTGAAAAGCCAACGAACGGGATGGATTAAAAACGCCGCCACCGGCCCGGTAACCAACAACCCGTGGCTGTTCTTTTTGCTGACCCTTGGGCTAGGTGCCTTGGGTGGTTTGCTCTACATTATTCCCAAGTTCCTGGCGAAGCCAGGAATCAAAAACGATCATATTTTTCATAATCCGCTTACGCGGGGTCTTGACCTCAGCTGGCGCTCCCTCTTCCTTACCGCAACCACCGTCGGCATCATCGTCTATGGGTTTTACTACATGGACGATAAGCTGTTCTGGCCGGCAGTAACGGCGGTAATTGGCTTGATCATCATTGGCCTGGTTTTATTTGCCCACAACAGCTTTGGGCGAGATGCCCGGGATGCAGGCCCCGAGGGTATGAGCGGTTGGCTTGGCATCTTAGCGGGAACCTACTTCATAGGCTTTTACGTGTTGCTCTACTGGGCCAGCCACCACATTGTGGCATGGGTAGCCATGGTTAGCCCGCTTAGTGAGGGAATCTATCAGTTTTTTAGCGGTAAAGATAGTGGCGGCGAAGCCAGCCAGTGGTTCTTGTACGGCCTGATGTATTGCACGATCATGGTCGTAATGGGCATACGGATGATCTCTAAGTACCGGCACAACAAATACCAGATTATTCGAACAATCTCCGTAATGTTCTTCCAGCTATCGTTTGCCTTTATGATCCCTGAGATCCTGGTGGCGCTCAATAAGCCCTGGTACGATTTTAAGAATATCTGGCCCCTGGACTATGATTTTTTCCACAGCTGGTCTATCGACGGGTTCATCAACAATCCTGGTTCGCTGGGGATGTTCATGCTCTTTTGGGGCATCATCCTGGTAGTCGTTGGTGTGCCGCTGATGGTGCACCTGGTGGGTAAGCGCTGGTATTGTAGCTGGGTTTGTGGCTGTGGCGGCTTAGCCGAAACTATGGGGGATCCATGGCGACAGCTCAGCGACAAGAGCCTGCGGGCGTGGAAGTTTGAACGCTACATCATCCACGGGGTACTCATTTTTGCCATCCTGATGACGGCAGCTACGATCTATTCCTTCCTGCCTAACGGCGATTACTGGCTCAACCGTACAACATTCCTCGCCGTCTTTTCCGTGTTGTTACTGGCGGCCATGGCCGTTGCGCTCAATGCTTACCGGCAGAGCAAACTGACGATCTCTAAACTGGGCCTGACGCTGGGTGTGGTCTTTGGCGTTGGCATGATCGCCCTCAACGGCTACTACATGACTTTTGGCGGCGATAATTACTTGTTCGCCAATACCGGTAATGTGCAAAAATGGTACGGCTTTTTGATTGGTGCTGGCTTCGCCGGTGTAGTTGGTACGGGCTTTTACCCAGTGATGGGTAACCGGGTTTGGTGCCGCTTTGGTTGCCCTCTGGCAGCTTACCTGGGGCTGGTACAGAAATTTCAGAGCCGCTTCCGGATCACGACCAACGGCAGCCAGTGTATCAGCTGCGGCAATTGTTCTACGCACTGCGAAATGGGCATTGATGTACGACACTACGCACAACGTGGGCAAGACATCGTCCGGTCCAGCTGCGTCGGCTGTGGCGTTTGTGCCGCAGTTTGCCCACGGGGCGTTTTGCGCCTGGAAAACTCCAGCGAAGACATTTCCACACGGGCAGAGACTGAGCGCGTGATCCACATCTCCGAAGAAGGGGGCGTTTCCCTGATGGG
>JBGCFZ010000263.1:0-9017 GCA_045110355.1 Lewinella sp.
ACGTCTTCACGCGTAGGAATCAATTTGGCATACGTCGACCGACTCATACTCTGGATGCCGCCCATGACCAGGCCGACCGCAGCAGCCACAGCATAGAACGTACTCTTACCCTGTACAAAATAGCCCGCCAGACAAATACAAAACCAGATGACCAACTGAAAGTATATACTGGCTTTGTTGCCATAGCGCTTACTGACGGAGGCTGCCAAATAGGCCCCGCCTACAGCTACAATCTGGAGGATCAATACCACCAAAATCAACTCACTACTTTCAAATCCAAGCTCCTTAGCAGCAAATATGGACGCCAGGAAAATAACGGTTTGGACGCCGGCAGAATAACTGAAAAAGGCCGCCAAAAAACGTTTTGTTGGCGTTGATTTGCTGACCCGAACCCAGACAGACTGAAGCTCCGCAATACCCTGGCTTGCCATGTCTCCAAAGCTGGTACCAGACTTTCGTACATCATCGGGTAAACGTGATAATGAAATAGCCGCAAAAACCAGCCACCAAACACCAACGGTGATGAAAGCCAGGCGGACGGCCAGGGTGCCCTCCGTTGGTAAGCCAAACCATTCAGGCTTTTGCACCATGGCCAGGTTAACGATCAATAGCAAAACAGAACCCACATAGCCCATCGCAAAGCCTTTCGCGCTAAGCTTGTCAAACTTATCTTGGGTGGCTATGACCGGAAGAAAGCTGTTGTAAAACACCAGCCCGCCAGCAAAACCGATTAACCCCATCGCAAAAGCAATGGTGCCCAACCACAAGGTATCCATCCCGCTAAACCAGAACAGCCCGATACAGCCCAGGCCACCCATTGTGGTGAAGAACCGTAAGAAACTCTTACGCCTGCCACCCACATCCGCAATGCCTGACAGCAGCGGAGATAGCAAGGCAATGATCAGATAACTGAGGCTGATGGTCAGTGTGAGCCATGAACTATCGCTAAATTCAAAGCCGGCAACGGTAAATTTATCATCGACCACCGCCGCGAAGTAAGGCGGAAAAATAGCAGTGGTAATCACCAAAGCAAAGGCCGAGTTGGCCCAATCGAACAGGGCCCAGCCGTTCATCGTACGCGGATCGTTGAGTTGGTTGGTCATAGCGCCAAGATAGGGTAGTATTTTGGACTGCCACTACGATGGCTAATTCTGAATTCGCAGACTAGTAGTATTTTACCGACCTGATTCCCCCCTGACCCCGGAGGAAGGAGTCGACTAAGTCGGTAACGTAATCCGTGGAAAGCACAACAACGCTAACATGACCCAAAAAGTAGCAGTCTTCCCAGGTTCCTTCGATCCCATCACCACCGGGCACGCAGAGCTCGTCCGCCGGGCCGTCCCGTTATTCGATAAAATAGTGGTGGCCGTAGGCGTCAACAGCCAGAAGAAATACCTCTTTCCGCTGGAGCAACGCCTCGAATGGCTAGAAGCCGTTTTTGCCGATGAACCAAAAGTAGAAGTCAGCAGCTTTGAAGGCCTAACGGCCCACTTCTGTAACAAGATCAATGCCCGCTACTTACTGCGTGGTTTGCGGAACGCCAGCGATTTCGACTACGAAAAAACCATCTCTCAGCTCAACGACATTGTCGGGGATGGCCTGGAAACCGTCTTCCTGATCAGCCAACCTGCTTACTCGCACATCAGTTCCACCATCGTCCGGGAAATCATCAAGGGTGGGGGAGATGCCAGCCCGTTTTTGCCGGAGGGGGTCGAAGTGAATGAGAGAATTAGTGAATGAGTGAATAAAAAATGGGAGAATACCTTGACGTTGAAGTCCGGTATTCTCCCATCCTATATATTTTCCTCTGATGAGCAGCTCGCAAGGCAGCGAATGGAAACAGCGGCAGCTATTCTCCCATTCCCTCATTCAATCATTCAATTATTTCTTACTAGATGATGCCGATCGAACCCAGGTACCGCTCCGCATCCAGCGCAGCCATACACCCGGTACCCGCAGCGGTGATCGCCTGGCGGTAAACGTGGTCAGAAGCATCACCGGAAACAAATACGCCAGGACGATTGGTCTTGGTGGAATTCGGCTGGTGAATCAGGTAGCCGGTATCTTCCATATCGATCCAGTCTTTGAAAATACCCGTGTTGGGTACGTGGCCGATGGCCACGAAGAAACCTTCCACCGGAATATCCTGCTTTTCGCCGGTCTTATTATTGAAGACCCGGACGCCGGTCACGGCGTCATCACCAAGAATTTCTTCCGTTTCCGTATTCCAGTAGATCTTGATGTTCTTCTGCTTCTTCACGCGGTCCTGCATGATCTTCGAAGCGCGCATCTCATCGCGGCGGACGAACATATGCACCGTAGGACACAGGTTACTCAGGTAAAGGGCTTCCTCGGCGGCACTATCGCCGGCACCAACGATGGCCGTCTCTTTGCCACGGTAGAAGAATCCGTCACAGACCGCACAGGCACTTACGCCATTGTTCATCAGGCGCTGTTCGCTTTCCAGACCAAGCCAGCGGGCACTGGCGCCCGTAGAAATAATCACGGTGTGTGCCAGAATTTCCTCGCCAGCTTCCGTCCATACTTTATGAACCGGGCCGCTGAAGTCAACCTTCTCAATTAATTCATAATTCACCTTAGTATCGAACCGCTCCGCCTGCTTTCTAAGGTCTTCCATCATCTGTGGCCCCATGATGCCGTCAGGGTAACCAGGGAAATTCTCCACGTCGGTCGTGATCATCAGCTGACCTCCAGGCTCCTTACCCGTGTACAGTACGGGGCTGAGGTTAGCACGTGCAGCATAAATGGCGGCGGTATATCCGGCCGGGCCGGAACCGATGATGACGGTCTTTAATGGTTCTTTGCTCATGGTAAATTTTATTTGAGGGGGCAAAAGTAAGCAATCCCGCAATCTCTTGTGGCGGACTTACCGTTCGAGAACATATCAACGGCATTCGGGTTGTCCGTTGCAGTGTCGGGAGGCGACTTTTGGGGCGCGGCCGCAGGTGCAGGGAAAGGTTAAAGGGCAAGGGGCTCCGGCCCCGGGAAAAAAGCGAAGTTTTCTTGTGCTGCGCCTTTGGCGTGGAGGATGTTGCCTCGAATCATTGCAGTAGAGAAGAATATCACTGATTAGCTGTCAGGAAATTTACTCCTCTTAACCTTAATTGATTCTGGCCTGCTTCATTAGCCAGCTATCGCCGTTTTAGCTGCAGCCAAGGCTGCCTCCCAGGTAGCCAAAGCTGTCTGTGCTTGCTCAAATTCTTCTTTAGCCCTATTCATTTCTCTATTAGCAGCTTCGCTAGCATTAAGGGCCGTTTTTTCCTTGGTTCTGGCGGCCCGTAAGGTGCTGTCTAGGGTGTACTCTAATGGGTTTTTATCACTAATGCTCTGCTGGATTTCAGTGATTAATCCGACAGACACACTACCGCCTTTTTTATATTCCTTCAGTTCTTTTTCTACATCTTTCTTTAATAATGCTACGCTGGCTTCGTCGATGAATACACCTGTCAACTCCGTCGTATTACTAGCTTGCTTGGAAAAACTCAAGGCATTAAGCGCGTCCGTAAAAGCTTTTATCACCAGAGTAACCGTTTTCTGGGCAGCCTTAGACGTCGCAATGGCATCGTTAACCAGATTGTCGGAAATGAGCTGATTAGAAGCTTTCCGACGCTGAATATAATTGGCTGTGCGCGTGATGGCCTCGGCTGCTTTTAGCGTTTCAACTGTCACACTTTCCCAGGCACAAATAAGTTGCTTAATGTCGTGGAAAGCGTCAACCGCGACCAAATTGGCTTCATTAGCAGTATGGGTAAGGGCACTAAGGTCCGATTTTACCTGTAAAAACATATTCCAGTTGCTCTTTGCTGTTTGCCGGTCGGCCTCGGCTTCACTGTATAACATGTTAAAGCTGTTCGCTTTTTCTACAAATGAATTGTATTGGGATTCTGCCATTACTAAAACGATAGAAGCGTCATTTACCATTCGCTCCAAGTATTCAATCTTGTTAGATTTCTGCGCAGTTACGTCTAAATGAACCAGTTTATATTTAGCCATAATATATTTTTTAAAATTAAGAACGGATGATGCTTGGTATTGGACTAGCCACCACTTATAATTGAGGTAGATCGTAGGTAACATCATCGGAAAATACAGAAAAAGAGGTGTTGAATAAAGGAATGGCCTCTGGTTCTGAAGTCTTGATTACTGAGAGTACCAAAGCTGCATATTTTTGCCCTGTCATCAACGACTCTCCATAGTTGTCGGTGAAATCGCCATGCTCGTTAATGGCCACAAACTTGTGTGCCGATCCCTCCGTCGCTTTCTTTTCGATTTTAGCATTTATACCAAAGGCTACCGGAATACTATTAAGAATATCCCGATCCGGCAAGAAATTACTGGTTTTCGCTTGGTTGAGCACCTCGATGGCCCTCTGCTGAGCGTTATAGTTCAATTTTTTTTGCTCGTATTCTTGCTGCGCAGCATCTAATGCTTTTTCGGCGGCCGCCGTATTTGAATTGGTAGCAAGGGCAGTCTTATAAGCTTGCTCTGCTATCAGGTAGGCCTGTTCAGCTACTCGGTATTCTTCATCGTTTTGAAATAAGACGTTAAACTGATCTTCAATTAAGTGGTTTATAGCGGCAGCCACTTGATCTTCCTTGCGAAATAAGAACACCCGAAAGTCGGTAAGCTGAGATATGTCGACTTTGCGGTACATCAATTTATCAACAGTGAAGGTCACGCGCATCGCGTTTGAAATAACGGAGTTATTACCAACTTCCGTTCTGTTTTGATAAAAACGAAGGCGAGGTTTATGGGCATCTGGCAAATCTGTCTTTAATGTAAATGGCAGTGAGGGCAGAGAAAGATAGCCATACGTACTTTCCATTTCATTTTGATAGGAGGAGGTATATGCAACATATACAAAGACCACATAAGGTGTACCGCGTCTGAGTGTTTGCCCACTATGATCAACGGCTATCTGTTTTGCTTTCGGGCCACGATCTGCTAATGAAAAAGGAATGACATAAGGAGCCGGTTCATGCGCTTCAAGTACCGTAGCAGGGTCAGTCGGAATAAGTGATGTCTCCGGAAGGAAAGGGAAGTAGTGTAACGTTGCCTTGGCCGCATGGATATCAAAAGCTGGTGCATCATCAACAGAGGTGAAAATGATTCGGTATTCTTTTAGCACATTTTCTTCCTTGAATACGCCATTTCTAAGGACTTCCTTGACCGTATCAAAGGGACGAAAACTCACCTTAAATTGCTCGCCTAGGGTACCTACTTTTATGTATTTGAGGTCGGCGTTGACCTTTCTATTGATGAATGCTTCGGAAAAAAGCATGGCTTTCTCCTCTTCCAATGCTGTTTTATAATTGCCTTTATGCTCGTTTTCTGTGGCGATAGCCGCCGTAAGAACGTCAGCGTCGTCTGAGATCCTGGCTTGTATTGCCTTGAAGTTAGTGCCGAGTACCTTGTTCAGTTGTTGGATATCTGTATGCAGAATTTTGGCTTGATTCAAACTGACAGCTGCTTTCGATTGCGCCGCCTCAATGGTCGTATTGAGTGCCTGAAGCGTGGTGTTTTCCGCTTTTTCTGCGACAGAACTCGTTATGTCATAGGCCTTTTTGGCTAATTCTTGAATTTTTCTTCCATTGTCTTTGGCAGTAGCCAAAGCCAGGATAGCTGCAATATCTGCTGAAAGTTCCGTTAGAGCATTAGCTGCTGCTTGAATGTTGACTGCCGCTGTAGATGCAGCACTATTTGTATTGCGAGCATCTGTTGCTGCAGTTGTAGCAGCCGTCACTATGTTGCCACATATCTCGGTAGTCTTAGTCGTTTCAGCTAGTTCTACCGCCATGTTTTGAGCCTTTTCCTGATCACTTTTCACTTTTTTAGATGCCTTATCAGTAGCACCGTGGGCATAGTAAACGCCTAGTTTAGCCGCTTTTTCGATGCCCCCCCGCTCCATCTCTTGGGCTCCTAATTCCGTGTAAACACCTTTTATGGCTTGCTGTAGTTCATCATTAAATGTATTGCTCATTAATCATTATTTATGGTGTTGAATTACGGTTGTAATTCATCGTAGTCTTAAAAAATCGCCACGCTCTTTACTAAGCGGTCGTTTTGCGCATCAGCTACCGTCCTGAAACATCTCCAACTGCTGGCGATAGCCCTCCAGCTTTATTGTCCTGCCGAAACTGCATCCATAAACAGGAAAGCACGATAATCGTAGTTAGCACCAAAATTACCAAGTTCAGCGAAGGCGGCGTATCCAGCAAAAAGTGGAATATTCTGTTGATCGTCCCACCGTCTTCGCTTGCGTAGCGGGTACGGATCCCCCCTGAGGTTACTGCTGAACCTTCTTTCTCAGATATTCAATAATAATATCATTAAACCCCTCACGGGAGGCGACTTGATTGACTAGGAGACGGGTAAAGTTAGGCGAGTAGTTATTGTTTTTTCTTAGCTCACGCTTTCTTTTTGATTCCAGTGCATTACGGAACCTAGCCAGTACGGTACTACGCTGTTTAGTCAGAAGATTACAGTTAAGGTTTAGTCTCTTGGGGGTGATCAGGTCAAAAGCTAGTTCCGGGTCGGATGAATTGATGCGCCCCGTTCCTTTCTCGAAGAAAACCTTGTCAATTTGATCCTTACGCAAGGGTGTTATGGTCAACTCAGTTTTTTCCTCCCGGCTGCGGTCGCAATGAAGTTCTGTGCTACAAAAACGGTCACCGTAGCATACCGCCAAAAGGTTGGTATAGACTAAATCCTGATCAGGATGGTTTGTTCGGGTCTTCCAGTGCTCAATCTTCATTGTTTTGCTGTTGATGCTGGCACAACAATAGGCACACAAGTAGTTTTGCTCTTCCAGTAATTGATTTACAACAACCCTCCTGGTTTCCGGTGGCATTCCATCATCATATTTTCCTCCACCGTTTCGGTATTCTGCCAATAGATTTGGCTCAACTTTCTTAGAGATCCACCTCACTTTTTTCGATGCTTAAGATGTTCGCTAATTCGATCAGGTCGAGATCGTTTGGGCTGATGATGGTGCGTAACTTGTCGAGGAGCTCACTCACGCGATCCAGGTTAGCTGGCTTAGGGTCGTCCAATAGGCGCTTAATTTCATCGAACTTTGATTCTACTTCTTTCGGCCGGGTCGGCGCACCCATGAGTAAGGAGACTACACTGCTAATGTCCATCCCATAGGTTTGCATCAGCCGTTCTGCCGGCACGATCTTCGTATCTCGCAGCACGAATACCTGCTCGCTCTTCAACTGGTTGATCACTAGCGGCGCGTGCGTAGAAATGATAAATTGGATGTTCGGAAACGTAGTGGTTAGGGCTTTGATGATGTTGGCCTGCCAGCGGGGGTGTAGGTGGAGTTCTATTTCGTCGATTAGGACGATCCCGGTGGAATTTAGAGGGTTATCGAGGTGGCCGTTAGCAGATATACACCTATACATAAGATCTAGCGATAAGCCAATAATGAGTTTTTCACCCGATGATAATTGATCGAATTTTAGCCTTCTTTCATTTTTGACAAAAGTGAGTGTACGATCAAAGGCCTCCACCAATAGCTCAACTTTACCTACTCCATAGCCAGTATTTTCCAATTCTTCCCAAAGGGAAGTAAGCCCAGTATTTATGGCTTTGATCGCAGGTAAAGCGTAGTCGAAATCCCTTTTTTTGACGGCCTCACTATTTTGTATATTAACTAAATCTTCTAACCAATGCGTAAGGTTAGTAAAGTCAATTCGAGTGCTAAATCCATCAAAATAGGTTTGCTCTCTTCCTAATTTTTCCTGTATTTCATCGTAAAAACCTTCACTTTGCTCAATTGGTAGACCTGGTTCATAAGCGGATAATACAGGTAATTGCAACTTGTTGACAACAGCATTACGAAGCCAATCTTTATCATCAAAGTTATTGAAATCTAATTTTACACTTTTGGACAAGCTATCTGGAAAAGGAATTGAAATTTTTAGTCTAGCGTCTAAATCTGACCTTAAAACTACAGTTAGGGCGATGGAGCCTTCTAAATACGACTTACTAACATCGTCGACGGATAGAACGTAAGCTCCATTGTTATTACGTCTATCTGACAGACGAACTAAATTTTGTAGCGCTACTATTACTGCCTCCAAAACAGTACTTTTACCACTACCATTCACCCCAACAAAGGCCGCCACGTTCTTATCCCGAAACACTATTTCGTGCTTACCGGCAAATCCGCGCAGGTTCTCAATGGTGAGGGAGTGTATGGTCATTGGTAAAGTTTTCGAGTACGGACTGGCAAGATACCAAGTTATGAGGTAACCGAACAAGTTGGACGCCTCTTGCCCGATTTTTTAAGACCAAATCGCGCCAAAGACCCTCATACCACCTCAATTTTATCATATGCACGTTCCGAAAGCCCAAAACCCCCATCCACCACCAAAACCTCCCCATAACTCAACCCATACAGCTTGTACACCAGCACGTCGATCTCCGCTTCTTTTCCAATGCTTGCGAGGCTGACCCTCGTTTTACGGAAAGCAAGGCGAAGGGCCTGGGCGGGGGAGAGGGTTTTGACGTTCAAGGGGAGCGATTGGGCGTTTTATTTGAAATAGGGCAGGGCGCGGCCGCAGGTGCGGGGGAAGTTGGAAGGGCAATATAAGTAAGCTGGAGGAGATGCGGCAAATTGAAACGCCGGAGGTGAAGTACGAAACTATAGGGCGGCAGGTAAATTAGGACCGGAGGTCCGTCTGGCGTAGCGTAGGGGCTTGCCCCTACGTTTTCGTTGTGCATTTGGTCTACTCCCATCGATCTTGTGGTTGTTCTGACAGGGCAATCGCAAGCTCGAAGAAACCCCCTCCCCAACCCCTGCCCCCACGGGGGAGGGGCTGTTAAAAACGCTACGCGTTTTAAGGCCAAGAACTGGTTTAGGGTTTTCTGAGCTGACCGCTCCGCAGTCCTGATGGTTACTGGCTAGGCGTGAAAACCGGAGTTTAGCCGTAGCTACCACGCAGTAGCCGCGGAGCGAAATGAGGATTTTCGCAACGACGCCAGTAATC
>JBGCFZ010000264.1:0-19841 GCA_045110355.1 Lewinella sp.
GACCAATGGTCTTCGTACGCAGCGCCCTGTGCTATCCATTTCTTCAGTACCGCCCGCTCATAATCGTTAAGCGTCAGGTTTGATTCTGGCGGCGGCATCATTAGTGCTTCGTCTTCGGAGGTAATTCGGCTGACCAACGTACTTGCCTCCAAATCACCCGGAACGATGGCGTGATGGTCCAATTTATCGCCCAGGGCCACCAATGCATCTTCAGCGTTACTTAACGAAAGGCCCGCTTCAATTTTTGCCTTGTCTGGCCCGTGGCACGCGTAGCAGCGATCGGACAGGATGGGGCGGACGTGGTAGTTGAAGGAGATTTGGTCGGGTAGGGGTGTGTCGGCGCTGGCGCTGCTGTCCGAGAAATCTACTGTGACGCCCTCTTGAGTATGGCAACCTGTAGTCAGGCTTACTAACCAGATGGCGGCAATGCAGGAGCAGAAGACTACTATTTTTTTCATGGCTGGCGGTAGATGGGCTGGGTACTAACTAAATTGTCGTAGCGAACGTCACAGGCACTCCAGTGCCGCCGTTTGCTACAATAATAATTTGATAGGCGCTCAAAGGACTGCCGTAATATCGAATAAAATTATGATAAAACTATGAATGCGGGGCGGTAACGTTTTTGCTTTTTATGTGTTGTTGATCTTTTGGTGGATTATTCGGATTAGGTGGGCGGGGCCGCAGGTGCATGGGCGGGGATGGAAGGAGCAGGGATCTGGCCTTTTCTTATCCGGTGTATCTTTTGTCCTGAGGCAGTTGGACAAAAGTTCATCGAATGTGTAAACGGGCGGGACTAACGAAAACAAGGCCGTGAACGGCCTTGCTACGATAGACGGTCCTCCGGACCTGTACCGTCAGGTCCGGAGGACCGTCTATCGTAGCATTGGGGCTGGCCCCAATGTATTCGTTGTCATCACGGACCTTTTGATTGGTCTTATCATGCTTTCACCATTACAAAAAATTGCCCAAAACGACCTATCTTCCCCGTACCAGTTATTGCCGAATATGTGAAGTGAAAGTCTTTTGAGTAGTGCTGTATTTACTGACACGCGAGCCTTTTACCAACGAGCTATGCACATCTTCTGTAATGTGGCGGCTACTTTTGGAAAGTGGGTGGTTAATGGCTGAAAATAAAGTTTATGAAACGTTGGAAGGATTTAACTGATGAAGAGAAGACGCCAGAAGCTGGGATTCGGGAGGCGGAACTTAGGATTGCGGAGTGGGATAATGATGGAATACTTGATTTAAGCTATCTGCAATTAGCTCGAATTCCTGAGACAATCAAAAGGCTGTCTAATCTGGATGGGCTATTCTTAGATAATAATCAGATCGTTGAGTTGGGACCTCTGAAAGACCTGAAAGAAATAGAGTGGCTGCATATAAACTCTAACCAGGTTAGAGATTTGGCTCCATTAGAAGATTTAAGTGAATTGAAAACACTTCTCTTGGATTACAATCGGATTACCGATTTAACTCCTTTAAGAAAATTGAAAAAAATAAAGAAACTTGATATAGGAAATAATAGAATAAGCGATCTATCTCCTCTGCAAGGCATGAATGATTTAATTATTCTTGATCTGGAAGAAACTCTAGTAAGGTCGATTAAACCTTTGAGATTTTTCCTCGAACGAGATATTAGAATTGTATTTGAAAATATTTACTCTGGAGATGGGCAATACCTTAACCTATTTAATTGTCCTTTAGAATCTCCTCCCCTGGAAATAGCCAAACAAGGAAGCATGGCGGTCCTGAAATACTGGGATGAACAAGACCGACTAGGCACTACTTACCAAAACGAAGGCCGCCTGATGATCCTTGGCAAAGGCAAAGTGGGGAAAACCAGTCTGCTCAAAAAACTTCAAGATCCTGATTGTGAACTTGACCCCGATGAAGACCAAACCCATGGTATCAATATCTGGCGCGACTGGGAATTTCCGGTGCTAAAAAAGAAGGACCAAACCTTCATCGCCAGCGTTTGGGATTTCGGCGGACAAGATGTACAGCACCTCACCCATCAGTACTTCCTCACGCCAGGTACGGTCTACATCGTGATGTTAAATAAGCGTAATACAAACACTTCGGATGAATACGTTGATCTGGATTATTGGTTCCGTATCATCACCGCGTTGGGGCGCTACCCTGGCCAGCAAGCACGGGTATTAGTGGTGCACAACCGTTTCAGCTCTGACGGGACAGCAGCAGGCATTGACCTGGCGGAACTACAAGAACGCTATAAAGACAGTCTTCAACTCAGCTTACACACCGTCAACATCAAAGACGAAGTGGAGGAGATGGCACTGCTGCGTGGTAAAATTGAAACGGCCCTGCTTGGTTTGCCGAACGTGGGTAAGGCCATCATCAAGGGCTGGCCAGTCGTCCGCACGGCACTAAGCCAAAAAAGAGCCACTCATAAGCGTATCAGTTACGACGACTTCACGGACCTCTGCGAAGCAGAAGGCATCAAATCTGATGGAGGGCAGCGGTTACTACTAAGCTACCTCGTACGCCTCGGAGAAGTCATCCATTATGCTGGCACGGGGATGCTGGCCAATTACGTCTTGCTGGATATCGAATGGATCACCAAGACCGTCTACGGCATTACTCAAAACCAGCGTTTTATTGACCGCGAAGGGCGTTTTGAACGGTCCGAGATCATCGATATCTGGGAAAAGCAAGGGGTTGGTCGCGCAACCGATCATAACTTAATGCTTGAACTACTACAGGTCAATGCCTTTGAACTGTGCTGGAAAGCGGACAAAACGCGCTTCCTGACACCAACATTATTCTCCCCCCAGGTGCCGAAGGATGTTACACCTGTTCGTGCTGACTTGGGTTTACGGTACTCGGCAAAATACTTGCCCGATGGGCTGATGGGGCAGCTCATCGTCCGGCTTCATGGCCTGGCCGAGAACGAAGCGTGGTGGCGTAAAGGTATCTATCTCTACGATCCGGAAACGAAGTGTCGGGCACTAGTCCGTCAACCCATTGCCAAAAATCATCTGAGTATCACAGTGGAAGGGCTTTCACCGCAGAATTATGCCTTGTTACGCTTGGTTAAACGAGAGTTGGATACTGTCATTGAGCGGTCTTTCTCGCGCATAGAGTTTACCCAGTCGATACCTTGCCCCTGCGAGACCTGTAAACGCGGCGATCGTGAGCAGCATTACTTTTCGGTCAGGAAGCTGCACCAGAATAGGTCGGATGGAAAAATAAAAGTGCACTGTAGTCACGAAAACCCCACTCCCATTGATGTGCTGATAGACGGACTGAAGAAAACATTGGGGCTGCATACGGATAACTTCAATCAGGAACTCCGCGAACTTATTGGTGGTGGAGAACTAAAAGAAGCTGTCGAACTCATTGAGCATCAGTATCCTGGAGAGAAAGCCAGCCTGATTAAATTGGCTTATACTGACCTACTCAGGAATCAGATCGTAGGCACCTTAAGCGCTGATGAAAGATCCCGATTCCGCCAGCAACTTGCCGAACGGTTGCTTAGTTTTAGTGAACTCCTCGAAACTTCTGGTGGGCGGGGCATCACCTCTACCACCATTGAGCAAGGGGTATCAGAGATTAAGGCTCAACTCACCAGCATCAAATCCACCAGCGAAGACACCAACACCCGCCTAAAAAACCTCCAAACCTCCCTAAACCAAGTAAAACAAGACCTAGACCAGCAAACTGACGCCCTCTTCACCGACCGCAAAGAACAACGCGCCTTCATGAACCGCCTGGAAGAGTTCGTTGAAGCGCTACCCAAAGACAAACAACCTGCCCCAGACTGGTACGACGCCGACCAAAAGAAGAAGATCAAAGTCGGTATCGACTTGATTAAACTGCTCAACAAAGCTACCGGCATCGAGCTGGAGGGCATGAACTTGAAATGGGAGCAAGAGTTGGATGTGTCGGGGGCGAAATTGCCGGAGAGTTGGGCAGCGTTTAAGCAGTGGTTCATGAAGTAAGGAGACTGTACCCCTTACTTCTCCAAACCTTCCCCTGCACCTGCGGCCGCGCCTTATTAGTCAGATAGTCACAAAGTCAAGGAGTCAGAGAGTTTGACTCCTTGACTCCTTGACTACCTGACTGCTTGACTCTCTGACTAACCCTAAGGCGTCCGCACCCGAGTACTCTCCTGAATCCAGCACTCCACCCTAAACGAATCGCCTTCCTTGATCCCACGCTGGAAGATATCCGATTTAGAAGGCATGTACTGCGCGTACCGGTTGATAAGGGTATTGGCCTTACCCGCCAGGTCCGGCTGGATTCGCTTCGCCTGCTGCCACTTATCAATGGCTGGCCAGGTAACGATCTGGGAGTCAAAGCCGGTGCCCGGGCCGCAAAGCGGCCCCGAGCTGGCGTACAACGTACCGATCAGCATGTAGGGTTCTCCCGTATTAGGGTCAGCCTTAGCAGCCTTGCGCGCATAGCTGCGCGCCTGACCGAAGTTGCGCTTGTGGCTGTAGTAGACCTTGGCGGCGTATAGTAAATAGCGCCCCTTTTTCTCCGCATCGTCGGTCTCATTAGCGGCAGCTTCGAATTTTTCGATGGCGCAGTTGTAGTCGCTGCTTTCCAGGCAGTTGAAGGCTTCTTTCAGGGTCGAAGGACCGCTGTTGACGACTACGCGGCAATTGGTTTCGTAAGCGGCCTTGAGCTCATCAAACTCCGGTGTGCCTTCGGCACACTTACCGTAACGCAGTCGGCTGTAAGCCGTGCGGATGGCGTCACAGTCCGTCGGGTTTTCCTGATACTCACCGTAGTACTGATCAATGTAGTACTGGCAGCCGTAGAAGTCTTCCACTGTTTCAAAGTACCGGAGTGTTTCTGGGGCGTAGGCGTTGATGGTGTTCCAGGCGGTGCATTCGGTCCCTTTGCACTCGGCCAGTCCTTTAGCCAGCCGGGCCTTCAGTGCCGTAACGATCATTTTTGCTTCCGCTACGTCAATCTTCCCGTCGCGGTGCTGCTCCACCACCAGCTTGGAGGTGGGGTTGATGACAAAGTAATTGAGCTTCTCGGCACCGTCGATCTCGATGCTTTCCTTGAACAGGGCATAGATCTCATCATCGGTAGCGGAACCGGGGTAGGTGTAGTAACTGTCAAAACCTTGGATAGCGGCCATGTAGCCGTTGCCGGGGTAACACCGGCGGGCTTCCTGGTAAAGCGTCAGGATGGTATCTCCGTAAGCTTCTTTCCGCTCCGGAAACTCATTGGCCAGCTGGGTGTAGAACACGACGCCATCGGAGTAAACGGTAGGGCGTTTACCATCGGCAGCGGGGCTGACGGCGTAAACTTTACGCCATGATTTCATGGCCTCTTTCATGTCTTTGGCCTTCAGCATCTGACGGTAAATGACGTAGTTGTCGGTCGCTTCGTCGAAATTAGGGGCATCGGTGAATTTTTTACAAGGGCTGAGATTATCGTCTGTGGGTGGTTTGGGTGTCGTAGTCGACGGAGTAGTTGTCGTGGTCGTAGTTGGCCCGGCAGCCTTAGGCGTACAAGCGAAAAAGCAAAGGAGTAAGAGGTATCCGAGAAGAGAAAGGGAGGAGAAGCGTAGGTTCATATTAGCCGTAAAATTGGTTATCGGTAGTATAAAGATGCTAAACCCTTTTGATGTAGGCGTACCAGCGGAGCAAAATCGTATTATTTTTGCGGCACAATTGCCCCAAAATGAAAAAACATAACTTTTTCGCCGGTCCGGCGATCCTCCCAGCGCCCGTTTTGAAAGAAGCCGCTGCTGCGGTAACTGACTTCGAAGGCATGGGCCTGTCCATCCTGGAAATCAGCCACCGTTCTCCGCAATTCGTGGCGGTGCTGAACGAAGCGGAAGCCCTCGTGCGGGAACTCCTGGACGTGTCCGACGACTACGGCGTGCTGTTCCTTACCGGTGGTGCCAGCAGTGAGTTTTACCTCACGGCGATGAACCTCCTCAGCGAAGACGAAACCGCTGGCTACATTGATACCGGTGCCTGGTCTACCAAGGCCATCAAGGAAGCAAAGGTGTTTGGCAACGTTGAGGTACTGGCGAGCAGCAAAGACCAGAACTACAACTACATCCCTACCGGATTCGACATTCCGGCGGGCCTGCGCTACGTCCACATGACGAGCAATAACACCATCTTCGGTACCCAGTTCCAGGAGTTCCCGGAGACGGATGCACCGCTGGTAGCAGATATGTCTTCAGACATCTTCAGCCGGCCACTGCCGCTGGAGCGCTTTGGCATTATTTACGCAGGTGCACAGAAGAACATGGGGCCGGCCGGTGTTGCGCTGGTCATCGTTCGCAAAGACTTGTTAGGTAAGGTACAGCGTGCCATCCCAACAATGTTGGATTACCGGACGCATATCGCGAAGCAATCCAGCTTCAATACGCCGCCCGTTTTCCCGATCTACGTCAGTATGTTGACCCTCCGTTGGGTTAAAGAACAGGGTGGGGTAGCCGCCATGGAGAAGCAAAACGCCGCTAAGGCTAAGTTGCTCTACGATGAGATCGACCGCAATCCTAAGTTCCGTACTGCCGTAGAAGATCCCGCTAGTCGGAGTGTGATGAACGTTTGTTTCGTACCAACCGATGAGGCGGATACGCAGCCCTTCCTCGATGCTGCCGCTGCTGCTGGCTGCGTTGGCATCAAAGGACACCGCTCAGTGGGTGGTTTCCGGGCCAGCATCTACAACTCCATGCCACGGGAAAGTGTGCAGGCGTTGGTGGATGTGATGAAGGCGTTTTAAGGTTGCAGGTTGCAGGGATTGGAGTCTGAACGATTAGTATTTCGCGTCGCTCCTGTTCAGGAAGTTCTGTGAACCTGATGGCACGGGTGCAGACCATCTTTCGGGATCATAGCGGGTGGCGCAGCTTTGAGATATGCGCCCGGTTATTACATGCAGACGAAAAGCCCGCCCTTTCTTCCCTTGCTCCTTCTGCCCCTTACTTTGCACCTGCGTCCCCGCCCGAAAATACTTTTTTGGCGCGAACGCAGGAGTAAAGTACGGTAACGTGCAACCTTTTGGGTTGCCACTCCGTCTATGATATGAAACCTTGTGCTAAGTTCTTCGTCGAAGAAGTTTAAGCATTGGTCGACAAACCCTGGGTTGGCGGCTTAAGGGTTTCTTAAATACCGCTGTAAACCGTAACTTGTTAACCAATTGAAAACCCACCCTTCAAATGTCTCTTCGTAAAGCTAAATGGTCTTCTTTAATCTTTGTACTATTGCTCACGCTTAGTGGCCTGAGTTTTGGATTTCTAGTTGGCCGCAGCCAACAGGCGCGCGCAGATCAGGCTACGGAACAACTGCAGATGATGGGCGATCAGGTTAAAGCTGGTGGCGCTGTGCTGAATAAAGGGGCTGATGTATTACGCCGCTTACTCGTTAAATAATACGTCCTTAAACGGAAATTCTTCACCATTAAGAATTTGGGGCTTGTCAGGAATTTAATTTCCTGACAAGCCCTTGTGTTTTAAGCCTATTGTACTCATCGTATGCCAGGCGTATTCCACGATGAACGAAGGAACTATAAATGATTTTGTATCATCGCAACAGAATACAGCGATTGCTGGATTTGATGCGCTCGCCCTTACCAAAAATCATTATGACTAATTTTCTTGGCCTTCTCTGTGACCTTGATGGCACCCTTGCCGACACCGAACCCCAACACTGTACCGCCTGGCTGGAGATGCTGGCAGAAACGCACCAACTTCAATACGATGTCCATTGGTTTGAACAGTGGATAGGAACCAGTGATCGGGCGGTAGCCGCCTGGCTGATCGATGCGCATCAACTGTCCGTTTCGGTCGACGACCTGATCGGAGCCAAGCAAGTACGGTTTCATACACTGGTTCGTACCTCTGGCCAGGGTTTCCCCGGCGTACCGGAACAACTGGCCGCGATTAGCGAAGCCTTTCCCTTGGCCATAGCGACGAACAGCGGCCGAAAGGACGCCGACGTAGTCGTCCCCGCGCTGGGCCTAGATCAATTTACCAATACGATTGCAACCGCTACGGATGTAGAGCACCTCAAGCCCGCTCCGGATATCTACCTGCTGGCTGCTCAACAATTGGGCCTGCCGGCCAACCAGTGTATCGCCATTGAAGACAGTGCTCCCGGTGGGATTGCGGCTAAAGCCGCTGGCTGCTACCTCATAGGGCTGAATGATGGGGTGACGGGGGCGGATGAGGTGGTGATGGATAATGCGGAGGCTTTGGGCCGGGCGTTGGCGTTGCTTAGCGGGGAGTTGGAAGTAACCACTAAGGCACAAGGCACTAAGGAATTACATTAAGAAGGACCATTAAGAATGGGGGATTAGGACCATGGTCTAATACCATCTGTGTGAATCAGTGTAATCGGCGATTCAAGAACCGTTTCTTGGTGTAGAGCGACCGCTTTCTTTTAAAATTAACACATTTTGTTTGTTTTGTCGTTTTTTACGAACGTTCTTTGCGCTATAACGCATTAAACATTTCGTAAATACATGTTTCAGAAAGCCATCCTCCATCTGGATATGGACGCCTTCTTCGCGTCCGTGGAAATCATGAAGAACAGCCGATTGGCTGGCCTGCCGGTCATTGTTGGCGGAACGGGGGGGAGGGGAGTGGTCAGTTCTTGCAGCTATGAGGCCCGTCGTTTCGGGATCCATGCGGGGATGCCGATGGCGCTGGCCCTCCGCCGGTGCCCGGCGGCGAAGGTGATTCGGGGCGATTACGAGGATTACGAAAAGCACTCGGCCATCGTTACGGAGATCATCGCTGAAGAAGGACCGCTGTTTGAGAAGGCTTCGATTGACGAATTCTACGTCGACATCTCAGGGATGGACCAATACATCGGCTGCGTGCAGTGGAGTAAGGAGCTGCGGGCGCGGATCGGCCGGGAGACGGGTTTGCCACTGTCGGCTGGTTTGGCCATCAATAAACTGGTGTCGAAAGTCCGTGCTGGCGAGGCTAAGCCGAATGGCTCCGGCTGGGTTGCTGCAGGCGCAGAGCGGGCGTTTCTTTCTCCGTTACCCGTCAGGAAGATTCCCTCCGTCGGTCGGGAAACTGCGCGGAAGCTCAGCCTCCTGGGGATTCGTAAAACGGGGACCCTAAGCCAGGTACCCGTCAACTTGCTGGAGCGGGAATTCGGCAAGCCTGGGCGGGAGTTGCACCGCCGGGCCAACGGTATTGACCACCGGCCGATCATTCCTTACACCGATCGCAAATCATTCTCTACCGAGCATACTTTTCAGACCGACACCATTGATGTACTGGCGCTTCGCCGATGCCTGCGGGACATGACGATGCGCCTCGGCTACGACCTCCGCCAGGCAGGAAAACTGACGGCAGGCATCACCGTTAAGATCCGTTATACTGATTTCAATACTTACACCAAGAGCCGGCGGATTAAGTATACCGCCCATGACCAGCAGCTGCTCCCGGTAGTCGACAAGTTGTTTACTGACCTGTTTACCCGCAGGCAATGTATTCGCCTGGTGGGGGTTCGTTTTGATCGCCTGGCGGCGGGCCACACTCAACTGGACCTGTTTACGGATACGGAAGAAGACAGCGCTTTGCTGGGGGCACTGGACCTGGTCCGGAAGCGCTTTGGTCGGGGGAGTATCGGGCGGGGGTAGGGGATACGTCTGACGAATTCTTTTTCAAAAAAAACAGTGTAGTAACTTTTTTTGAAAAAGTTAGTCTGACGACTTTAGCTACTCCGGCCGACAAGCAATCCTCCCGAGTGTGTTATATCGTTCAGGTTCATCATCTTTGTCCCACATGAAAATCCCTGCGCTTACCATCAACCTTAATTTCTGGAAGCACCTCCAGTTGGGTCTGGTGATTGCGGTGTGGTTGGTGGCGTTCCTGGTCTTGATTGGTCCGTTTGATGGGGCGGAACTCCCGTTCGTTATCCGTGCCCAACTAATGCCGCCGTATGGCATAATCTTTCTCCTGGCGTATATGCCGATGGTCTGGTTACAGAATTTCCTGTACCGTCAACTTGGCTACTGGAACCTGCTGACGGAGGCCGTCGTTGTCTTAGGAGCTTACTTGCTTTGTCTGTTGCTGACTTTTGCCTACTACAGGTCACCGGTAATGAACGGAGCGATGGACTTTTGGACGTTTACCGCTTCCGTTTTTATCCCAACCTTATTGATCCTCAGTTTCATACTACTGTTTGGCCGGTGGTTCATCAGCCGAAAGGAGCCGTTGGCGGTAGCGACCGCTGCTCCGAAGCTGCTTGAGCTACGTGGCGATAACCGCCATGATGTATTGCGCCTTTTACCGGAGCAGTTGGTTTGCGTACTCAGTGCCCAAAACTACGCGGAGGTCTACTATTTGCTGGACGGTGAATTGAAAAAACAGTTGCTTCGTACAACGCTCACTAAACTGGATCGGGAGGTGCCTGAGCTGATGCGTGTGCATCGATCTGCTCTGGCGAGTCCCGTGCACTTCGTGCGGTGGGAAGGCACTACCGAAGCGATGTTTTATACCGTGGAGGTTCCGATCTCGAAGCAATATCGGGAGCAGCTGATGGCGGCTTTGGCAAAGTAGTGATGCGGTAGGGCCGGAGGTCCGTCTCTCGTAGCGAGGGGTCAGAGAAGGACCATAGGTCCGAGCGCAGCCCCTCGTTTTCGTTAGCGTGATAAGCGCCCTCTGCATTTTCGTTAATCAGGCAAGCCTTCTTCATCCCTAAAACCCTCGGTTTTATCCCAAAGCCAGTAAATACCAGGGTTTAGGGGGAGTAGGCGCCTAGTTTTGCAGGGCAACCAAAAATAATAAACGATGCAGCGTAACCTTGTGATCTTCCTCTTTATCGCCTTTGCGAACTTACTGAGCGCCCAACAAAATTTCCTTGACGATGCCGTTGCCAACGGCCATTGCGCCGGTATCGCAGCTGGCATCATGACGGACGGGGTCATCTCCTGGCAAGGAAATGCTGGCTTAGCCAACCGGGATACGAAAACAAGCTTTTCGGGGCAGACCATCACGCGTACTGCTTCCATTGCTAAGTCAATGACGGCCGTTGCGGTGCTGCAGCTGGTGGAACAGGATAAGCTGGAGCTTGATGATCTGGTAGGTGAATATCTACCGGCTTTTAGTGCTGGCGATAAAGCAAAAGTAACGGTGCGGCACCTGTTGCAACACGCTTCGGGTGTTCGGGGATATGAAAACAACAAGGAGCGGCAGAGCTACGTGAATTACCCGACGCTATCCGAGGCCATGAAGATCTTTGTGGACAGTGAACTGGCCTTCACGCCGGGTACGGATTATTCATACACCACTTATGGCTACGTAGTTCTTGGTGTCGTGATAGAAAGGGCATCAGGGATGACCTACGAAGAATACTTGCAGAAGCACATCTGGACGCCGGCGGGGATGGTCAATACCGGTGTAGAAAAATATGGTGTCGATAAGCCGGGTAAAGCTGCCCTCTACCACCAGAAAAAACCTGGTAAAATCAAGTTGGTAGAAATGACTAACCTGAGTGACCGGGTTCCTGGTGGGGGAATTCCATCAACGGTCGAAGACTTATTACGTTTTGGGACGGCTGTGCTCGACGGTACGCTGATTAGTGCCGAAAGCCTGGCGGTAATGACGGCAGATAGTGGTTTGAAGAAAGAAGACAATGGCTACGGCATGGGCTGGTATCTCTACGGCGAGAACGAACTGGTGGGTGAGCTGTTCGGACACAATGGCGAGCAACTGGGCTGTTCTTCTTTCTTGTTTTTGGTGCCCGGAGCAAATACGGCGATTGCGATCGTATCCAATACTTCGGGGGCGAAGCGGGAAGTTGGGAAGGTATTGAATGGGTTGTTTTCAGCGGTGGTGGCTGAGCATCGGGAGTAAGCATTAAGCGGTAGACTGCCTTCTTGAAATGATTGTTCTCACGGCGTCACCCTGCTTATTTATCCGTCCCTTTACCTGCGTCCCCGCCCATACACTTAAGCCAGCATTATCAGGCGCGGCCGCAGGTGCGGTGGAAAGATTATGGAGCAATGATTTTAAACCACTGCCCATTTTATTCGTCGGAAGTGCCGATAGCCGGCAACAGGCCTTCTATTTTTCACCTATCTGAAATTTGTTATGGATAAATTAAAGAACTTCTTTTCTGGTAAGTATACACTATGGGTCATTCTAATCAGTGTTTAGCGTCAACGGGAAAGGTGGCGTGTGCCGGGGTGTGTATATCAAATTGCAGGAACCGTTTTGGGCCTTACCTGCGTTAAAACGCAGGCCTGTGCTATAAAGCTCTAACGAGCTTTGCCGATGCTCGCTAGCGCTCGTGTCGGCTACCGCCGATTAAAATAACTCGCTTTGACAGACGAACCTGCAATCTGGTATACACACTGTGCCGGGATGAACATCTCTTTTTTTTAAAAAAATACTCGAAATTGCGCTTTTAATTCAAACATGGCTTTTATCTAAGCAGCCATAAATTAGCTACATCAAGACAGTAGAAAGTATGAAAAATACAAGCAATACAGCACCTCTATCCTTCTTGGAAAAAATAGGATATGGAATGGGGGACATGGCTTCCCAATTCTATATGGGGTTTTTCAACATTTTTTTACTGTATTACTACGTAGATGTTTGGGGTATTTCCCCTACGGGAGTAGCTACTATGTTTTTAGTAACTAAGGTGATTGATGCGATCAGTGACCCTACCATGGGTATCATTTCTGATAGAACAGAAACTAGGTGGGGGAAATATCGTCCGTTTTTACTTTGGGTCGTGATTCCCTATGCTGCCTTGGGTTATTTATTGTTTTTAGGTCCTGATTTATCGCAATCGGGGAAATTGATTTTTGCCTATGTCTCTTACTCGCTCATCATGCTGGGCTATACCGCAATTAATGTACCGTATTCTGCCCTGTTAGCGGTTATTCACCCGCTTTCAGAAGAGCGGACGAAGGCTACTCAGTACCGTTTTGTTTTAGCGTCTGTAGGTACGATTTTAGTAGGAGCTACGGCTAAACCTTTGGTAGATTCATTAGGAGGTGGGGATGAGGTATTAGGTTTTAGACTGACTATTATAGTTTTCGCAATCCTGACAGTACTCCTTTTCCTTTTTACCTTTTTTACCACCCAAGAGCGAATTCGTCCGAAGAAACACGAATCTAGTATTAAAGAGGATTTGACTGTTTTACGGAAGAATATCTCCTGGATTATTCTTGCCGTCTGTAGTATTTTGATCGTGGTGGGCTTGGTCGCCAGAATTTCCTCTACTGCTTTTTTTACCAAGTATAATATGGAGTTGGGTACCGAAAAAGTGCTTTGGTGGATGGATTCCACTACCCTCATTATCACCTTTGGTTTTGTAGGACAATTATTTGGTGCGTTGATGACCCCTTTTCTTCTGAAAATAGGTGATAAACGAACACTGATGATTGCGAGTAATCTACTATTTGCAGGTTCTATACTCGCCACTTATTTTGTTCCCATACATCAATTTGTGGGCACGCTTTTATTGTACAGTGTAGGAATATTCGCTTTTGGCATCATCATTACTTTACTATTTGCTATGTATACTGATTGTGCAGAATATGGTGAGTGGATGTCGGGGCACAATAGTGCAGGGCTAACGGTTTCTGCGTCGATGTTTGCGCTTAAATTCGGTTCTGCCGTTGGCAGTGCGATACCAGGCTTCATCTTAGGCTGGTACGGTTTTGTGAAAGACCAAGTACAAACAGCGGAAGCTTTGACGGGCATTAGTACGATGTGGAATTTCGTGCCTGCTTTATTCTTTTTGGCGGCGGCATTACTGATGGTTTTCTATAAATTGGATGGTAACACGATGCAGAAGGTGGAACGAGATTTATTAGAACGACGAGGAGAAGCTGTTTAATACTGTGTACCGGGTTTGAAAGCAACGTCAACTAAGGCCGGCTCATACAAAGTAAAGGTATTTAGGTAGGAAAACGATTCGTTTTTAAAACGAATCAACGACCAATATCCCCCGGTGCTCAAACGCATTCATCTTTGGCAAAGCGACAGCTGCATCGGCTAAACTGATGGTACGTTCAATGAGTTGCTCCGGATGTAATTTCCCGTGACGGATCATCTCCAGCATTTCGGGATATTTATGGGCTTGCATGCCGTGGCTGCCAAGAATCTCCAGTTCGTGCGCCAGTACCTTGTCCATCGGTATGTGCGGGTATTGGTGGTCAGCGGTCATGAGGCCGACCTGGATGTGCTTGCCGCGCTTTCTAAGGTTAGCAATGGAATTGAAACAGGTCTCCTGGCTCCCCAGGGCATCAATGGAGACGTGGGCACCACCCTTGGTTATTTCCCTGATCTCTTCAACTATATTGGCACCGCTTGCTCCGTTTACCGTAGCAACGGCACCCAGGCTTTGGGCAAATTGGAGGGTATCATCGCTAATGTCTACGCCGATCACCTGTGCGCCTAATGCACTGGCGATCATGATGGCCGAAAGGCCAACACCGCCGCAGCCGTGTATCACTACGTACTGCCCTCCGGTAACCTGCCCCTGTTGAACGACGGCACGGTAGGAAGTGATGAACCGGCAGCCGAGCGTAGCGGCGGCAACGGAACTTATCTCCGGTGGCAACTTCACGAGGTTGGTGTCCGCAAAGTCGATGGCTACGTATTCGGCAAAGGAGCCCCAATGGGTGAAACCCGGTTGAGACTGGTGATCGCAAACCTGATGATTCCCGGAATGGCATTCTCCGCACGTACCGCAGCCGCAGACGAAGGGGACCGTGACCCGGTCGCCCACTTGGAAATTACGTACCTGCTTGCCTACTGCCGCTACCGTACCAGCCAGCTCGTGCCCCGGAACGTGTGGGAGAGCAATATCAGGATCGTGTCCCATCCAGCCATGCCAATCGCTACGGCAAAGACCGGTGGCTTCTACAGCAATGACCACTCCGTTGTCTTTTGGGGTTGGATCCGGGAGGTGCTCGATGGTAACTGGGCCCTGGAAATTACGATAAAGTGCTGCTTTCATAGTTTGCTATAAGTAGGGGTGTGGTTTGGTGACAAGATACTATTGCTAAAATGCGTAGTATGGGTTGATTTTTCTTGCTTTCTTAATTTCTTGTGTTGCATTTGTAGCCGCGCCCTGCATATAAACATACTTGTATGCAAAAGATGTAGGTACACACATTGCATACAAGTATGTTTATATGAATCTGCCATGAATTTCCACTAAATTCTTCCAAACCCACCTAAACCTTCCCACCCGCAACCGGTTACTACAACTTATGATTGAGACCCTCAGAATCTGTGATGAGCAGGAAGCACGTGCCTACGGAAAATTTGGCGAGATAGAAATTTGGCCAGGAAAACCTTACCCTCTGGGCGCTACTTGGTCACCTGCAGGGGTGAATTTTGCTGTGTTCAGTGAGCACGCTACCCGGATCGATCTGTGCCTGTTTCCCGAAAAAGGAACGAAACACAAACGCTACCGTATTCAGTTTATGGAGCAGACAGACCTCGTCTGGCACTGTTTTATTCCTAAGTTGGAAACCGGCTGGCGTTACGGCTTCCGTGCTTTCGGTGAATGGAACCCTAGGGAAGGGAAGATTTTCAACCCCAATAAACTACTGATTGACCCTTACACTAAAGCCATCGACGGTACCATTGACTGGCACGATGCAGTGTACCCTTACCCCATCAATGACCCAGACCCGGACCGGTACCTGAAAATGGATGAACTGGACTCCGCGCCTTACCTGACCAAAGGTGTGGTCATCGACACCAGTTATGACTGGGAGGGCGTAAAGCGCCCCGAGCTACCGATGCACCAAACGATCATCTATGAAGCCCACGTCAAGGGCTTTACGGAATTGAACGAGGAGTTGCCCGAAAAATTACGGGGTACCTACGCTGGGCTTGCACACCCTT
This sequence comes from Lewinella sp., assembly GCA_045110355.1. Lineage (GTDB taxonomy): Bacteria > Bacteroidota > Bacteroidia > Chitinophagales > Saprospiraceae > Neolewinella. The sequence continues at coordinate 15,836 of JBGCFZ010000264.1, forward strand.
CGGTCATCGAATACCTGAAGAATTTGGGGGTGACGGCGATCGAGTTAATGCCCGTCCACCACTTTGTGCAGGATGACCGCCTGGTGAAAATGGGCCTGCGAAATTACTGGGGCTACAATAGCCAGAGTTTCTTCGCACCTCACGCAGACTATGCGGCCAGCGGCAATGCTGGCCAACAGGTTCGGGAGTTTAAGGACATGGTTAAGAAATACCACAAGGCCGGCCTGGAGGTCATCCTCGACGTAGTGTATAACCATACGGCCGAAGGGAACCACTACGGCCCGATGATCGGGATGAAAGGCCTCGATAATTGGAGCTATTACCGACTGAAGTCGGATGAGAAGCAGTATTACATGGACTACACCGGAACGGGTAATACGGTGAACATGATGAACCCCCGGACACTGCAACTGGTGATGGACAGCCTCCGCTACTGGGTAACGGAAATGCAGGTCGACGGTTTTCGCTTTGATCTGGCCAGTGCGCTGGCTCGTGGCCTGTTTGAGGTAGGGAAGCTGAGTACCTTCCTCGATACCATCCATCAGGATCCGGTCATCAGCCAGGTGAAATTGATCGCGGAGCCGTGGGACGTAGGTCCCGGTGGCTATCAAGTAGGGAACTTTCCCGTACTGTGGTCAGAATGGAACGGTAAGTACCGGGACAACATCCGCTCCTTCTGGCGTGGTGATGAAGTTGGCGTCGGAGAATTGGCTTACCGCCTCAGTGGCTCGTCAGACTTGTACGAAATTGGTGGTCGGCTTCCCTCAGCCAGTATCAATTTCATTACTGCCCACGATGGTTTCACCCTACGGGATCTTTACAGCTACAACGAAAAATATAACTCCGCCAACGGCGAAGACAACCGAGACGGAGAAAGCCATAACATCAGCTGGAATTGTGGCACAGAAGGCCCAACGGATGACCCTAAAATAAATGCCCTACGAAGTAAGATGCAGCGCAATATGCTGTCGACACTTTTCCTGAGTCAGGGGGTGCCAATGCTAACGATGGGGGATGAGTACGGCCGTACCCAAGGCGGAAACAACAATGCCTATTGTCAGGATAACGAGATCAGTTGGTTCAACTGGAACTGGACTGAAGAACAGCGGAAGCTGTACGAATTTACTAGCGCCCTGATTGAGGTGCGAAAGGAAAACCCCATTTTTCACCGTCGCCGTTTCTTCAACGGCCGGAAAATGGAAGATAATACGCTGGGGGATATCCTGTGGATCAACGCCACCGGTACGGAAATGACACAACAGGACTGGTCTGATTCCCGAACCCGTAGCTTGGGAATGATCCTGAATGGTGAGGCCATGATTGAATTCGATGAGCAGGGAACCCGGGTTAAAGACGACATCTTTTTGTTGATCCTCAATGCCTGGCGAGAGGGCGTCAACTTTACGTTGCCAGGGGTGAAAAATCTCACGCACTGGGAGTGTGTCATCAACACGGAAAAGGATAGTATTCCTATTGATGAAGAAACTCCGGCAAATACAGAGATTATTCTTGCACCTCGTTCTCTTTCTCTCTACCGCCTCAAGAACCTGGAAGCTAACCGGACACCGGAAGGGAAGCGGATGGTCAATATTGTGGATCAGGTCCGGAGGTTATGGGATATGATCCAGGAATAGTTTTATTGGAGCTATTGGTCTATTGGTTCGTTGGCGCTATTGGTCTATTAGAACTATTGGTACCTTGTGGCATCTTAATGAACTGAGGTGCTAACGGAACAATAGACCAATAGACCAATAGTACCAATAGCTCCAACAGACCAATAAGACCAACCTTATGCAGCTGCTCAACGAAAAACAGATCGCTCAGAAAGTCAACCGCATGGCGGTGGAAATTCTGGAGCGGAATACCGAAGAGAATGAGCTATTCCTTATCGGTATCAATAACCGGGGAATGGAATTTGCTCGCCGATTATTGGCCGTATTGCATGAATTGTCTTCTGCGCCGATCGGCCTGTGGCAATTGACCATCAACCCCGCCAGTCCGTTAACCCCCGGGCCAAAGTTAGAAGGCGAGCTGGCGAAGCTTGAAGGAAAGGCTGTTTTATTGGTCGACGACGTAGCCAACACCGGCCGTACACTGTTTTATGCCATGCGGCCATTGCAGGATATCTTGCCCAGTAAGATTGAAGTCGCAGTATTAGTAGATCGCCGGCACAAGTCATGGCCCGTCTACGTAACCTATAGCGGGATGGATCTTTCCACCACCATTGGAGACAACGTTCTGGTCAACTTCGGAGGAGGGGAAGGGGATGTGGCGGTGTTGGAGTGATTAGGAACCAGTACTCAGTACTCAGGAATCAGTATTCAGTATTTAGGCGTCAGGTGACGGAACATCAAAGTGTAACAGCCTCCGAATGGAGACTGTCATATTGCTGTGCTGACAAGGTACCGCTACCTATAGGCAACCAGTCATAGCTTCTGAGTACTGAACTCTGATTCCTGAACCCTGAATATTGATTCCTGAACCCTGAATGCTGAACCCTAATTCCTGACTCCTGAACCCTAATTCCTGACTCCTGAACCCTAACTCCTGAATGCTGAACCCTGAGTACTGATTCCTGAACCCTAACTTCCGACTACTCCACCAAAGTCATCTCTTCCACCAAATGAGGAGCTCCGCCCAGCTTATCGATCAGGAAGAGGACGTAGCGGATATCGACCATGATGTTTCGGCAGATGGAAGGATCGTAGTTCACATCGCTCATGGTGCTTTGCCAGGTACGGTCGAAGTTGAGGCCAACCAATTGCCCGTCACCGTTCAGTGCGGGGCTCCCACTGTTGCCGCCGGTAGTATGGTTGGAGCCCAGGAAGCAGACGGGGAGTTTGCCGTTGTCCATGGCGTAGTTGCCATAGTCTTTGGCTTTGTGCAGGTCAACCAGTTTGATGGGCAGGTCGAATTCGTAGTCGCCGGGTTTGTACTTGGAGATAACGCCATCAAGATCGGTGACGTGGTCATACTTTTTACCATTGAGCCCTTTGAAACCTTCTACTTTACCGTAGCTGACGCGCATGGTGGCGTTGGCATCGGGGTAAAGGCGTTTTTCGGGAAAGAAGAGTAGCAGTCCCTTCATATACTTGCGCTGCAATGGGGCAGCGGCCTTCTGGTATTCGTTGTAGAGGTTGACGACCTTTTGCTCATTGTGTGTGTTCAGCTGGGCGACGTACTGGTAGCCAAAGTCTCCGCGAATAAGGTTAAGGGCATTTTCGGGATTATCCTGCAATAGTTTAACTAGGCGATCTCCTTTGGTCAGGTAACTGCGTTCGAACAGGTCGGTGATCATGCGGTCCATCGAACCAGCAAATTCGACCTGGTCTTTTACGTAGAAACTCATGTGCTCTTCCGGTACCATCTGGTAATAAACGGGTAACAAGGCTTTGGCCACCTGTTGGTCTACCTTAGGGTCATAGCCTTTGTAGAAGCCCTGCAGGTAGCCGATGATGCCCGGGAGGCGTTTCCTAAAGGCTTCGATGCCGTTAGCATCCGCAATTTTTACCTGTCGGCGAAGGATGCTGGCAATTCGAAACAGATCGATGTTATAATTTAGTTCAGCGGCGTAGGCGTTGGTTTTGGCCACGGCTTCTTGCTTGTCGATGAGGTCGTTGAGCTCCCCGATGAGCGGCTGGTAAGCCGTCTGTTCTCCTGGTTTAGCCCGCAGGCGGGTCTGGAATTCACGCTCCAGCGCCAATCGGTTTTTGAGGCCACCAACGGCAGCAACGCCCTCACTTTCACCCCGCCATTTTTTCCAGGCATTGGCAATGCGGGCTTGCTTACTGGCGTAGTCGATTTTAATTTGCTTGTCGACGCGCATGGCAGAGTCGATTACCGCGAGGCTACGGTCGCGCATACCGATGCGGATGGGGTTGATGACTTCCGTGCGCTGCTTCATGGCACCAGCCGTGAGGTATTGGTCGGTGCGGCCGGGGAAACCAAAGATCATGGAAAAATCGCCGGGTTTTACGCCTTTGAGGCTTACCTCCAGGTGTTTTTT
>JBGCFZ010000265.1:0-4024 GCA_045110355.1 Lewinella sp.
GGGGGCGGTAAAAAGGTCGACCTCATACAGGTCCTTACGGATAAGATCGAAATTGAAGGAGTCGTTAATCTGCCGATCATCAACGTCCTTGTCCAAATAGGCATCGGCGTCGATGGAATGGAGGATGCTGTAGGAGCGGCCCAAGGAATAACGAGTGTTGCGCGTAGTTCCGGTTTTATCTACCAGCCTTTTAGCCACCAGTTTATCAATGGCACGCTTGGTCGTTTTAGCTCCACTATCAGTTACAATCCCAGCGTGAATCTCGGAGGAAGTAAGGTCGGATCGCTCCTGAAGTAAGCGGATAATTTGGCTGGCGGTATCCATTGGATTTAGCTATTCGGACAAAAATAAGCCTTCATTCGGACAAAATAGCCGCTTTTTGTCCAGTAAACGATATATGACGTGTCCGAATACCACTTATCATCGCCTTTTTTGCGTCCAGACTGCTACAACTCCCCCGCAAAGGCCCGCGCCAGCAGGGATTGCTTTAGGTCGGTTAGGTGGGATAGTTGTGCTTGGTATTGTTCTCTTACCTTGTCAACTTCCTTTTTAAGAATAGATATTTCATTAGCGACCTTCTCCTGCTTCTTAAGCGATTCTGGAAATGCCATTCTCACCTCTCGTATTTCTTTCAAATGGAGATTTGGAACTCCACTTCCTTTAAGACGGCTATTGAATTGCTTTTTTGCTACGGGAGAATTGACAAACCTTAAAAGGAATTCAGGGTAAATTTCAGCTGTAGGCCTTAAGAGTGCAAGGCTTACGTAGATGTCAAAAACACGATCTACGTCTACAATAGCAGCTACACCCGTAGTGCCATTCTTAGCCAACAATATATCTCCAATTTGAGGAGCAAGACGTCCATACATCTTTTGATGCTGTACTTCATCTATATATTTTATGTTGTTCCAGTCAATCTTACCAGTTTTGACATTTCTTGAAGATAAAAAGACATATCCGCTGTCAAAATAGGTAGGTGTTTGATGTGTGCCATCGGTAATAATAGAACAAACCTCTTTTAAGGTTTTTATCTGCCAATCATCTCTTTTTTTAGATAAGATGTTAATCAACCGACTCTCAAACAACTCCCCCGCATTCCGCAAATTCCGCTCCAACAACACCCGCGCCCGCTCGATCTCGCCGAAGGCGGTGTCCAGGAGGTGGACTAGGCGTTTTTGTTCGGGGAGGGGGGGGAGGGGGACTTGAGTTTCTTGATAAAATTCTTTAGTGATACGCTTATGACCAACAGCCCCCGACATCTGATCCGCACCGGTGTCTCGAAATGACTGTCTATTTAAAAAGTAATAAAGCCAACTAGCGTTAAGTTCTTTTGTAGGTCGGTAAGGAATAAACTCACTAGACCCAAACCCAATTCCGTTGGTTAAGCCTTTAGCTATTCCTAGTTTACCATTTTCAAAGCAAGGAGTTATTTTAGCTAATAGAACATCGCCTTCTTTAAAAAAAGTATAGCTGCCTTTTACATCAGATAATTTTCGTTCTTGCTTTGGCTTAAAATGTTTTTCATTAATTCCAAGATCACCCATTGGAACAAACGACACTTTCTCATCTAATCCAATTAACGTAGCAGCTTCTTTTTTGGGTGGTTTGATATTACAAACCTCCTCCAATTTCTTCATCTCCCACCCCATCACAACATCTTTTTAAGCCCCTGCAAAATCTCCCGAGTCTCCCCATCCAGCTTAGCCATTTCCTTAAGAATTTTCTTAGGGCTACGCAGCGCCTCCGCCTCCGGCAGGTTGGGGTTTTTAACACTCAGGTCCATGGTGTCCTGGTCGACCTTGTTGACTTTTAGCGTCCAGCTTTTTTCGGTTTCGGGCTTGGTCTTTTGCAGCTTCCCGAACTCCGCCATATCAGCATCGTTCAGCGGATTGGTTTTGCCGAGGCTGCGGCCGGGGTCGAGGGCGTAGTACCAGATTTTCTTGGTGGGCTCGCCCTTGGTGAAGAAGAGGACGACGGTTTTCACACCGGTGCCGGGGAAGCTGCCGCCGGGGAGGTCGAGCACGGTGTGGAGCTGGCAGCTGGCGAGCAGGTCGCGCCGCAGGCTGACCGAGGCGTTGTCGGTATTGCTCAGGAAGGTGTTCTTGATCACGATGGCGGCGCGGCCACCTGCTTTGAGGCTACGGATGAAATGCTGTAAGAAGAGGAAGGCGGTTTCGCCGGTCTTGATTTCGAAGTTTTGCTGTACCTCCTTGCGTTCCTTGCCGCCGAAGGGCGGGTTGGCCAGGATGACGTCGTGGCGGTCTTTGGCGCGGATGTCGCTCAGGTTTTGCCCCAGCGTATTGAGGTGGACTACGTTGGGGGCCTCGATGCCGTGCAGGATCATGTTCATGACGCCGATGACGTAGGCGAGGTTCTTTTTCTCCTTGCCGTAGAGGGTTTTGGTTTGGAGGGTTTTCAGGTTGCCCGCCGTTTTCTACATCCGCTGGTAGAGGTAGTCGTAGGCTTCGCAGAGGAAGCCACAGCTACCCGCCGCCCCGTCGTAAATCGTTTCGCCGATGCGGGGCTGCACCACCTCAATCATGGCGCGGATGAGCGGACGGGGCGTGTAATACTGGCCACCGTTGCGCCCGGCGTTGCCCATGTATCTTCGACTCGTAGAGGTGGCTCAGCTCGTGCTTGTCTTCGCTGTTGCGGAATTCGAGGGCATCGGCGTAGTCCAATATCTCGCGCAAGTTGTAGCCGCTCTAGACCTTGTTTTTTAGCTCGCTGAAAATCTCGCCGATTTTATACTCAATCGTTTGTGGGCTGTCGGCGCTTTGCTTGAAGCCAGCGAGGTAGGGGAAGAGTTTTCGGTCTACGAAATCAACGAGGTCGGGCCCGGTCAGGGCAGCGTTGTGGTCCACCTTGCCGTCTGGTCCTTTGGGCATGGCCCACACGGACCACTTATATTCGTCGGCGATGATCGGCTCGTACTCCTTACCCTGGAGTTCGGCGTCGTCGCGTTTATCGTTTTCGAGGGCATCGAGGTAGCGCAGGAACATGACCCAACTGGTTTGGCCGATGTAGTCTAGTTCGGAGTCGGCACCGCTGTCTTTATACAGGATGTCGTCGATGTTGCGGAAGGTCTGTTCAAACATAGGTCGTTAGGATGCTTTTAGCTGCGCGGGCAATAGCTTGGGCGCGGTCGCAGGTGCAAGGTAAGTTACCGGCGCACCACCTGCAAGCGATTACTATTTCGTGGTCGCCGCCACCAAAGAAAAAGCATACAACACCTCCTGTCCAATTTGTGCCACCCGTTCATCATACCGCTCCGCCTCAAACGGTGTATCATCTGCCACTTTAGGGTCCTCATAAGTAAGCGGTAGCCGAAATGACGCCCCTAATATCAGTGGGCAATTTTCGTCCGCATCGGAGCAAGTCATGATGGCGGCAAAGTCTTTACTTGGGTTATCCGGATGGTTATATTCTTTGGAAAAGCAAACCAGCGGCGACTCATTTTCCGAAAAACTTACTTGGTAGTGCGGGTTAGCCCCGCCAGGGTTAACGATCTTGAAACCAGCCCGCTTAAGAGCAGATATAGCACGCGGATTAAAGGCCGTGGCCTCCGTCCCCCCGGAATAAGTATACACGTTTTCCACCCCATAATGCGCAGCCGCCACGGCTGCCCAGATCATGCCCAAATGGCTGCGGCGGGAGTTGTGCGTACAAATAAAATTGAGGTGAACCGGATGGCTTTCCTTCTTCTTCAGGTAATTGGCAAGTATTGCCAGCTCTTTGTTTCTAGGTTCTGGTATAAGGTCAGCTTCTGCGCTTAGTCTGTCCAGAAGACCTCTTAATGCTAAATACATGCTTTCCTATTCAAGGGATGGTTGAAGGGGGGGCTTCCCGGAAAATATCGGATCACAGGCCCTCGCCCTAATAAATTAACAGCAGTTATTTCCTTTGCCATACAGTTCGAACATCCCATTGATCAGCCCCTGCACCTCCCGCCAACGGTCTGGATCTATACAATAGCTGACGCTGGTTCCCTCAATGGTTCCGGCAATTAGACCAACGGTTTTCA
>JBGCFZ010000266.1:0-3146 GCA_045110355.1 Lewinella sp.
GCATCAGTAAAGAGATGCACACGTTTGTGCAACGGATGGCGGTGTTTCGGAAAAACAGCAAAGCGCTGACGCAAGGCTCTTTTACCCAGTTTGTGCCCAGGGACGGGCTCTACGTATACTTCCGACGGTCAGGGGAGGAGACGATAATGGTGCTATTTAACGGCAACGATAAAAGTGTTACGCTTGAAGACGTAAACCCCTACCAGGAGATGTTGGCCGGATATCGAATCGGGGAAGACATCACCCGGGGGATCAAAGATGTTCCGATCCAGGGACTGGAGCTTCGGGGTAAAGAAACCAGGGTCATCAAACTATAAATCAACACCGCCCCGCCCAAAGATTTCGGGTGGGGCGGTGTTGATTTCTGGAAAACCTCCTATTGATTTACTGCAACTTAAAGGTATAGGTAATCTTCCCACACTGGGAAGCAGGTGCTAAAGCGCTCGAAGAGAATTTCCAGGTTTTCGAGTTCGCAACTGCAGAGTTGATAAGGCATGAATTTTGAGTAGTTGTTCCGGCTTGAGTCTTCTTTGCTGAAACGACTTTACCTTCCGGTGAAATACAAACTTCTACGACAACTGTCCCCGAAGCCTGACACTTTTCGCGAACCGCAGGACTCGATACGAGTCCTCGGTTTCCAAATCCCGAAATACGGCCATTTCCCGAACCAGCAGTTACTGCGCCACCGGGTACACCATTAGGGTCACCCTGAGTTCCCGGCTGGTTACTGTCTCCAGAACCAGAGCCACTGTTGTCACTAAGCCCTCCACCAAGCTGGTCGCGCAAGCGGGCAGCATTGGCTTCACGTCGTTGGCGGGCAGCTTCTTCCTCAGCACGCGCTTCGGCAATCGCAGCTTCGCGGGCTTCGCGCTCGCGTTGCTCACGGGCCGCCTGTTCGCGGGCGGCGGTGGCCGCTGCTTCTTCCCGACGCGCAACTTCGGCTTCCTGTTCCTTACGGACCCGTTCGGCTTCTTGTTCACGGGCCTCCTCCTGTGCTTTACGCTTACGGATGGCAATTTCAGCGGGCGTTTCCTGCTGTATCACTTCTCTTTCGGGTTGCGTTACTGGTTTAGCGGGCGTTGGTGGTGGTTTTACAGGTTCCGGCTCCGGCTTAACTTCGGGGGTTGGCGGAGGAGGTTTCACGGGTTCCGGTTCTGCGGGAGCTGGTGCGCTGGCGGGCGGTGCGGGTGCGTCTCCGCTACCTGCATCATCAAAAGCCAATAATACCGCGATACCTGGCTGGCCGGGAGGCGGATTCAGGTGAAAGAACAGCGGAACTAGCAAAAGGACTATGAATAAGATAAAGCCAATACCCGCAGCGACTTTGCCACGGCGATCACCAGCTATTTCTGCTTCTGAAAGTTGAATGTCCATAATTTTCTCTTTTAGGTTCTGGCTTCTTGATGTAAAACTAACCGGGAATGCATATTAGTGTGCGAAGAAACACCTGTTTCGTCGGAAAATTAGTGTTTTTAGCAAAGCGTTAACTGATGAAACGCTCCGTTCGTCACTTTACCCAATTTGTAGCTTCCCACCACAGCCACCAGATCAACACCAGTTGAACGACCAATCTCATGGCAGCGACCCAGTGCGGGCCGATGGCTGGTTTTTTTCGAAAAAGGTCAATAACATGAAGTGGCAAAAAGACAATCATCAACCCACAGGCAGCCCAAAGCGCATATCCTCTCCACTGAGGAATCAATAGGCCAATACCAATGACAATTTCAAATAATCCGCCCGTCGCATTAGCGAGCTCTTTGGGAATGCCCTCTGGCATGAATGGCCGGTAGAAGGCGGGATTTACAAAGTGATATACGCCGGCAATCAGTAAGACAACTGCGAAAGCAATGATTAAATATGGCATAAGCGCTAGGTTAATAGTCCTGAGTAAATCCTCTGCTAATAATACTAAAAACGGCGGACAATTCTAAGCTCAATGGAGAGATCATCCGTTTTTGTGTCCAGATTATCTGTCGCATCAAAGCTGGGTAGGTAAATGGCGGTTATAGCTACGGCCAGGGGGTGTCCGTTCCAACCGAAGGCGAGGTGTCCACGGGCACGTGGACTTACATGAATTTTTTCCTGATCCCTTACTGCGTCCAGCTGATCAAAAGCAACAAAGCGGAACTCCGGCCCGATAATGGCCATGGGGGTAATAAACCAATGATCTTTGGACACCCAGGTATGGCCGTAGCCCAGCCCGACTCCGAGTTTAGTTTGGGCGTAGCGGGTGACAACTGACTGATTGCCGTTATTAAGCGGAATACTGATCCCGATATCCGATGTCATCTGCTGTCGATCAACAAGTCCTCCAACAAGAAAGGACCCACTACTTTGCAATTGCCGATCTCGCTGTTTGAAACTGGACCGCAGGCTGAATTTCCGAGGATTCAGGACCTGGAAACCAAATACGGTAGCCTGAAATAAAGAGACATCATCTCGAAATTCTGACTTTTTGCCAGGGGTCTCTGACCGGAAGCCTTTCGTGTTTCGAAAGCTGGCGTGCAACAATTGTTGCCGTAAAAACAACGTAACTCCCAGGCCAAAACCAGTACCCATTTCATCGTCGGTCCCAGTTCCAAGATCAGAAATAGGGATGGAGAAGGTATAGCTGGCCCACTTATATCTCCCCCCGATACGGAAGGCCAATCCCTGGCTTTCCAGTTTAAATTCTTCTCCAGCGGGGGTTGAGAAAATGGCTGATTTGTTACGGAATTTTAGCCCCGTATTTATACGTTGGTCATTATCAAAAAATTGAATGAACGTTGAGTCAATTTGCCCGGCAACCGGGACAGAAAGAAGAAAACAAAGACAAAAGAACAAATTCCGAAAACATGAATGCATACTATGATAATTGCGGAAACAGGGGAGTTGTTCGCTACAAGATGGAGATAACTGCGTTCCTGGTCGTTATAAAAAAATTGATAACAATCAGGAACGGGGGCCATACTTAAGGACATTAACGCGCTTTCCCACTCAAATAGTCCAACGCGATGTTAGAATAAATTTCCACACCAAGTTTTAACCCCCGATCATCGATGTGAAAGTCCGGCGTATGGTGCCCTGCAACTTCATCACGACTCTTAGCCGGGTCCATCCCCCCAAGGAAAACAAAGAGGCTCGGTACTTTTTCGGCGTAGAAGCTA
>JBGCFZ010000267.1:0-2788 GCA_045110355.1 Lewinella sp.
AGCAGCAGAGCAAACCACGTCGCTGACGAATGTCCCACTCTTATGGTTGGATTTAGGCCGTTTCATGCCAATCTCATAGATCTTCTCCGCTTCGTGGATGATGGCATTCATCGCTTGAACCACGAGTGCCGGATGACGACCTACACTGGTTTCTCCAGAAAGCATTACAGCGTCAGTACCGTCGAGTACGGCATTCGCTACGTCAGTAACTTCTGCCCGGGTAGGGCCGGGGTTGTTGATCATGGAGTCCATCATCTGCGTAGCAACAATGACCGGGCGTGCACGCTGAATACATTTGCGGATGATCATTTTCTGTAGAACCGGGAGTTGCTCCATTGGCATCTCGATGCCGAGGTCACCACGTGCAACCATGATCGCATTGGAGTGCTTGATGATCTTGTCGATGTTCTCGATCGCTTCCGGTTTTTCGATCTTGGAGATAATCTTGGCTGGGTGACCAGCATCGTCAATGTACCTGCGCAGTTCTTAGAGGTCCTTGGAGTAGCGAACGAAGCTAAGCGCAATCCAGTTTACGCGGGGCTGTTCTTTAAGTATGTACTGCAGGTCTACCAGGTCTTTCTCCGTTAGGCTGGGCAGGCTGATTTTTGTGTTAGGCAGGTTAACGCCTTTATTGGACTTGAGTATGCCGCCGAACAGTGTTTTTAACTTTACGGTATCGGTGCCGTTGGTTTCCATTACTTCGAAAACGAGGGTTCCGTCGTCAACGAGTACACGTTCGCCAACGGTTACGTCTTGTGCGAACTGTGCGTAACTCATGTAGATCCGTTCGGCGTTGCCTATACATTCGGTGTTTGTAAAAGTTACTATCTGACCTTCCTTCACCGGCAGGCCTTCACCTTCCATTATACCAACGCGAAGCTTTGGGCCCTGTAAGTCAGCCAGGATGCTGACGTGGGTACCCAATTCTTCATTAAGAGAAACGATCTTCTCAATCGTAGCGGCATGAACTTCGTGCGTACCGTGGCTGAAATTGAGGCGAAATACGTCAACCCCGGCTTCGATCAGGCCTTTCAAGCCTTCGCGGGAGCTGCATGCGGGGCCAACAGTGGCCACAATCTTGGTATTCTGGTGGTCGGTAATTTTCATCTTTAGCGGGGGGATAGTGTAGAATTTACAATAATACGTCAAAGGTACGTTTTTAGGAATTCATCCTTTAGTTTTATTACAGTGGCTGGAGTTCTGGTATGGTTTGCCCCCCAATTAAAATCGTACCTCCTCCCGTCGTAACTTAAGATTCTTTTCGGCGTGCGTCTTTAGTAAATTGTCCCACAAAAAAGTCAGTGCGCCAACGGCTTTCCCTTCGGTACTTTCGACGGTAAACAGCGGGAAAATACGAGAATGACTGTAGACCACAAAAACCATGGCGAGTAGTTCACCCTCCGAACTTTCCACTACCTGAGTATTGCCCCAGCTGCGGTGCAAGACCTGGTACATGAGGCGCTGCATGGCGTGATAGGTCCACTCATTGTCGGGAGATTTACCATTGACTTTTAGCCAGAAGTCTGCAAAACGCTCGGGTTTGAAACTAGCTCCCGGGCGGAGGTTTGCCATTTGGGCACGAATGAGGCCTTCGTGGTATTCGGGGGAGAAGTCTCCAATGATCTCTTCGTATGGCTGGCTAAGAAAAAGGGCCGATCCATCGGCGGCACCCACGGTGAAACGTCCCCCGTTTTCGGGCACGGATGCGGGTTCTACGACGAGCTTGCCACCCCGAAAGACTTCGGGCACGGCGTCCCAAAAAGCCTGAATACGCTTTGGGCTGAGTGGTTTTACGGAATAAATGGCCAATTCGGGAATCAGGCGTGGCTGTTCGAGTTTACGGCGACCCCACCAATTGTTGATATGCGGCAGGGGCATTACACTGACCCAGCGTTCGTCCTCTACTTCCACCAGCATATCCCATTCTTTGGCGGTGGCATTAAGAAACCAGTCGTAGCCATAGAGGCTGCCGTTGGTGGCAAAATGTACACAACTGTTGTAGAGTTGTTTGTCGAGATCGTCTTGAGCAATAAAGCGGATGTCCATATTATCAGATTGGACAGAGAGAATGCAGGGCAGCAGCGTTCGTTCAAATTTTAGGCACTTTTATGCTTCGCAGTACTTATTATTTGGGCGGGGCCGCAGGTGCAATGCCCCTTCTCCGGGCCTGCGGCCCGGTTCCCCAAGGGGAAAGGGGTGAAGGAGCAAAGGGGACTTTGTCTCTAGTGCAGTGTAAACTAAATTTCATTGCCTTTTCTGCGGCGTCTTTTATCGGCTGGCTGCGTTGGTGAAATCCTCATTTAGCTACGAACTGGTTTAAGGTTTTCTGAGCTGACCGCTCCGCAGTCCTGATGGTTACCGCCTTGCCAGCCAATAAAATTCACCAGCACAAAAGTTAACAAACTTAGTTTACATTGCATTAGTGGTCTACAAAGTTTGAAATTAGCATAATAGCATCTTGAGTTTCGGCCCGCCTCATCTGCCTGCCGGCGGCCCTCTTTTCAAGGATGAAAAGAGGCAAAAATCCCTGGCTGTGCTGGTGCCTGATCGGTTAGCGAAGCCCCAAAAGCCTAAAAGAAAAAAACTCGCGCTGATGTTGGTTGCACTACAGCAATACTGTCCGATTACTGTTGCAGCACATGAAAAGCTAATGGGTCGACCGCTCAAACAGTTTTTCTTTTTTAACGGCTTTTGCGCCTCCGCTAACCGGGCACCAACACCGCCGAAGGCAGCCGCGTAGCGAACCCGTCCTTCGGAAGCCGAAGCTGAGAATTCTATTCAAAGCTAC
>JBGCFZ010000268.1:0-11424 GCA_045110355.1 Lewinella sp.
GTACACCACCGAATAGCCATCGATGACCTGATTTATTGCCAGGCAGAGGGCGATTTTGTACGGCTCGTCCTGCGGGAAAAACAGCTGCTCTCCGGACAAACACTGAGTCATTACGAAGCCTTGCTGGCGCCGGTGGGCGTCATCCGAATCCATCGGTCTTTCCTGCTTCGGCTAGACGCTCTGGAGAAATTGGAGGGTAATCGGGTACATACCGTTCGTGGTGAGGTCCCGGTGGGGAGGTCTTATCGGGCGGGGTTGTTGGGACGATTGGGGTGAGGCTAAAGAATGCGAAGGGGGCCCGATATATTGGCCCAACCCAAGAGCCCAACTCGCGGTTATTATGGGCAAACGCCCGAGTATGAACCTGTCAAATCCTCAACTCCTTCGCCATCAGGCCTATATCAACGGTGCCTGGATACCGGCTAAAGAGGGTCGGACCTTTCCCGTATTGAACCCGTTCAACGACGCCGGACTGGAGAAAGTCCGAAAGCTGGTAGAAGATGCGAAACGGAAGGGCGCAACGATTGAAATTGGTGGTCGCCAGTTGGAAGCCGGTGAGCGCTGCTATGCGCCCACGGTCCTGTCTGGTATAACGAAGGACATGGACCTGCTGCAAACCGAAATCTTCGGTCCCGTGGCCCCAGTCGTCCGGTTTGATACCGAAGCAGAAGTTATTTCCCTGGCCAATGACACGCCCTATGGCCTGGCAGCCTATTTCTATGGCCGAGATTACGCGTTGATCTGGCGCGTAGCGGAAGCTTTGGACTATGGCATGGTGGGCATCAACACCGGGATGATCTCTACTGCCGTTGCACCATTCGGTGGTGTGAAAGAGAGTGGGTTTGGGAGAGAAGGCTCGAAGTACGGACTGGGGGATTATTTAGAGGTTAAGTACATGTGTTGGGGCGGTATTCAATGAGTACCTTTTAGAAAGGATGATCAAATGGTGCCACCGGGACTTTTCAATGAAAGGCAAATAGCATAACTAAATTTTACTCATCCTTAATTTTCTTTAAATGGTTTAACATTTAGTTTTTATTCGGAGTTACGGAAACCCTAAACCAGTGGGGTAGGGGCTTAGCTACTCCTATTAATATGACCCGCCCAATATCTTGCGCACCACCCGTTTCAATGGCGTTTTTTTTAGATAAATTCCTATAAGAAAACAGTTTAAATTTGTGCAGACGCTATTGAGTCGATTCCGATAGGCGGCACTGCAACTCCTACTTAGATTGTTCTTAAGTAGTTAATGAGGTCAATGTGTTGGGTATGCCATTCTGAGTACATAAAATACAGAAAAACACATTGGTTGACCAAATTTTGGTCAACCAATTTACTTTACTTATCTTTGACTGATAATATATTGCTTTAACTATGTTAGAGAACTTCAGTGAAATTTCGGTAGAGACACCATCTGATAAGATTATTCGGCAAATCCGTAATCTGATAACCACTGGTCAGCTTGCCCCCGGTGATCGATTGCCTGCCGAGCGTAAACTTGCCGAGAGGTTTGGCGTGAGTCGTGGCCCCGTTCGGGACGCGCTCCAGAAATTGGAGTTCTATGGCATTCTAAAGACGTTACCACAGAGCGGTACCGTGGTGGCAGGTATGGGGATTACTGCACTTGAAGGACTGATTACTGATGTACTGCAGATTGAAGAACACGACTTCGCTTCTTTGGTAGACACCCGAGTAACCCTTGAAGTACGTGCGGCTCAATTGGCCGCCAAGCACCGGACACCGGAAGATCTGGTCGTCATTAGTCAAGCATTGCAGGCATATGAGGCTAAGCTGAAGGCCGGGCTCTCGGCCGTAGAAGAAGACCTTCTCTTTCACCTTAAAATTGCTGAAGCAGGGCGTAGTGCTGTTCTTAAATCATTAATGATCATCATTACGCCGGATATTATCACTAACTACCGCAAGTACAATGTCTGTGATGGCGAGGTGGAGCTCAAAACCCTTTACGAGCACCAAGAAATTCTTCAACAGATCCAACGCCAGGATCCCGACGCTGCTGGTGATGCAATGAGAAATCACCTTCGGGACGTAGTTAACTTCAGTCAGACGATTCCCCGTACCAAATAAAAATACAAAGATTCATCATGCAACTTTTACTTTAACTACCCTAATCAATTTTAAGGTTGTCATTACAGCCGATTTCTTCGGTAAGCATGCTCAACTTTTACTTTAATAATTTTTCGGCACAGGTAAAGAACGACCCGTCGTTCCCTGTTAACTGGTTGTCTCCGTACGGAGCAAACAGAGAATTTTATGCTACAAATAGTCCCATTCATGCCTTTTCACCGATTCGAGCGCTTGTGCTCACCAGCGAATGGATTGTTTGTATCTGTACATTATACTCACCGTTGGTACCGGCCGACGAAATAAACATAAACGGGCATTCGGTCCCTTGGGCCAGTGTTTGCCAAGTAATGGAAATAAGCAAGTAATATGCAAGTAAGCAAAGAATACCTCTATGGCAACGACATTCCCTGGGAGGAAGTAGGCCCTGGACTTAAGCGTCAGATTCATGGATTTGACGACAAGATTATGCTCGTTAAGGTCCACTTCGAACCCGGTGCCGTTGGTCAGTTGCACGAACATCACCACAGCCAGGTCACCTACGTGGAAAGTGGTGAATTCGAAATGACGATCGGTAAAGAGACCAAGATCATTCGTGGAGGAGATTCTTATTATATTCCTCCCCACGTGATGCACGGATGCGTTTGCGTTCAGACCGGCGTCCTGATTGACGTATTCAGCCCTCATCGTGAGGACTTCGTCAGCTCGGTAAAACACGTATAAAAGTTTCAGTACGATGGTGGTGGGGCGTCGGGTTGCCATGGCATAAAGCAAACAGCAACTTTACCCTGGCCTCAGTCACCATTGCGCGTGGGGGATGATCCCAAAGATGGAGCCACTCAAACCCACTTCTTAATCCTACGGCTTCATAAATTTCACCAACAAAACCGTCCGCTAAATCTTTAATAATAAAGGCACGGATGGCATATAAAAAACTACTATCATGAGTAATCAAAACGGAAAAATTGCCATTATAACTGGAGCCACGGGTGGTATAGGTTTTGCAGTAGCAAAACGGCTGGGCCAAGACGGTTTTACCGTAGTATTAAACGGTATTAACGACGAAGCAGGTGCCGACCGGATAAAAGAACTAACTGCAACCGGGATCAAGGCGGAGTACTGTGGCTTCGACGTAACCAAAGAGGATGCGGTAACCGAAAACATCACTAAAATAGGGGAGAAGTACGGCAAGATTGATGTCCTGATCAATAACGCTGGCGGACTTGGCGGACGGTCCCGGTTCGAGGTAATGACCACAGAATTCTACCGCAACGTGATGGCACTTAACCTGGATTCCGTGTTTTTCGCTTCACGGGCAGCCATTCCTTTTCTGAAGAAGGGAGATCACCCAACCATCGTTAACTACACCTCCAATGCCGCATGGAACGCGGGTGGGCCGGGTGCAGGTATCTACGGCACCTCAAAAGCAGGTGTACAAACCATTACCCGCGCATTAGCCAAGGATCTTGCAGAATACGGCATTCGTGTGAACGCCGTATCTCCTGGAACCATCGATACTCCTTTCCACCAGCAGATCAAGTCTACTAAACCGGAAGTATTCGCTTCCTGGGCAAACAACATTATGTTAGGAAGATTAGGCCAGCCCGACGACGTGGCCGGTGTAGTTTCCTTCCTGGCAAGCAAGGACGCTGGGTTTCTGACGGCGGAAACCATCCAGGTCGGTGGCGGTCAGGCTTTAGGTATCTAATAGCTTGTTTAGACTTTGGCTTATCGTCCGGACAAGACGATAAGCCTCCACCTATTTTAAACGGGCTAACTGCCCTGCGTACATAACCTTTAATTGCACCTGCGTCCGCGCCCTAATACTTTCCAAAAAGAAACGTATTAGGGACGCGTGGACAGTGAAACTGTGCCCCTAAGGCACCAAAAAATAATAAGATATGCCTCGTATTGTAACCTTCGGCGAAATAATGCTTCGCCTTAGTCCTCCCGGATTTAAACGCTTTTCTCAGGCCAGCTCCTTCGAAGTCATTTATGGAGGAGGGGAGAGCAATGTTGCCGTCACGTTGGCGAATTACGGCATGGACAGCCGCTTTGTTACCCGTCTCCCGAAGAATGATCTTGGCGACTGCGCCCTGAATTCCCTACGTGCACGCGGAGTCGACGTCAGCCAGGTAGCCCGTGGTGGTGATCGGCTTGGCATCTACTTCCTCGAAACGGGTGCCATGCAGCGGGGATCCAAAGTAGTCTATGACCGCGAGCATTCCGGAATGGCAACCATCGAGCCCGGAGAGATCGACTGGGACGCCGTCTTCACGGACGTAGACTGGTTTCACTGGACTGGCATTACCCCAGCCCTGAGCCAATCTGCAGCCGATGCCTGCCTGGAAGCCTGTAAAGTAGCTTCTGCGAAAGGCGTGACCATCTCTACTGACCTTAACTACCGTAAGAAACTGTGGAAGTACGGTAAGTCACCGCAGGAAGTGATGCCCGCCCTCGTTGAGTTGTGCGACGTTATCCTCGGTAACGAAGAAGATGCCGAAAAGCACTTTGATATCCATCCTGAATCCGTAGACGTGACGAAGGGCGATACGATGGATCCGGAAGCCTACCTCCCCGTCTGTAAGGCGTTGATGAAACGCTTCCCAAAGGCTAAAAAGGTCATTACTACACTCCGGGGATCCATTAGTGCAAGTCATAATACGTGGTCTGGTGTGATGTGGGACGGTGAGCAAATGTATACTGCTCCCACCTATCAGCTCAGTCACATTGTGGATCGTGTTGGTGGCGGCGACAGTTTCATGGGCGGCCTGATCTATAGTCTTCAGACCTGGCCGGACGACGACGCAACGGCGCTGCGCTTCGCAGTAGCAGCTTCTGCCCTCAAACATTCCATCTTCGGCGATGCTAACCTCGCTACTGCCGAGGAAGTGATGGCATTAATGGAAGGTGATGGAAGTGGCCGCGTAAGCAGGTAAAACCAGGGCGCGACCGCAGGTGCCGCGGAAGTTTTGATGGGCGCAAACTCAATTGTCGTACAGCATGTATCTGGTGATGGGTGGTGACTACCACTTTTACGACATTTTGGTTTGCGCCCGTCTTACTAAGCTACCGCTTGATGGGCCAGCCCCCGATACGCTTTTCTTTCCGGGCAACTTCTTAATTCTTAAACCTATATCCATGTCTACCTTGAATAAATTGCTGCTACTGACCATCCTAAGCTTCGGACTAATCGGCTGTGGGCCAGGCAGCACCCCCATGGAGGAGACCGTTGAAGAAGTAAGCGTCACTCACCCGAGTGATGTGATGCCGTCGCTCGACAAGTGGAAAATCTTATTGGGTAACGGAAAATCGATCGAAGACCTCGCAGGCTTTTCCGATGAAGACTATTTCTACCACGTGAATGATGGCGCGGATTGGGTCGTTTACAAAACGCCAAACGGTGGTGTCACCTCTCCGAACTCTCACAATACACGTACGGAACTGGGAGAAAAAGGAGCTACCCGCTGGACGCCGAAGACCGGCGGAAGGCTGACCGGAACACTGAAAGTGGCCCACGTTTCCACTTCCGGAGACGCCCGGGTGGCGGCTTCTTTCTCCGTTGTTGTTGGGCAAATTCACAGCGACGATGGGCACGAAAACGAGCCGCTAAAAATCTTCTACAAGAAATTCCCCGGCCACACCAAAGGCTCCGTTTTTTGGAACTATGAAATCAATACGGCGGGCGATGATAACGCCGGACGGTGGGATTTCTCGACTGCTGTGTGGGGCTATGATATGGCAAAGGTCGGCGCCGAGCCAACCAGTTACCCCGCTGAACCAGAGGACGGCGTTGAGTTGGGGGAAGAATTTAGTTATGAGGTTAACGTGTACGAAGGCATTATGCACCTAACCTTTACCAGTGCCGGTCACGAAACAAAGACATTCACTAAAAACCTCATTGTTTCCGACTATACCGATAAGTCAGCTATGCCCCAGCAAATCGTTACTCAATTCGTCCCGATGGGGCAAGATGGTACGGAACGCCAGGAAGCATACGCTGGTGAAAAACAGTTCTTTAAGCAAGGGGCATATAACCAGACTAATGGCCGTGACCCGGCAACGAATATGGTCTGGAGTACCGGAGCGAACACTTACGAAGGCGACCTGGAAAAACAGTACGCTAATGGTGATTACGCGGAGGTTTGGTTTCGGGCCTCTTCTGTTGGGCCAGGTGTTGCACCTAATTGAGGCAGTTTTACTTAGGCGATGGCCCTGAAGTATTAGGGCGCGGCCGCAGGACAATAGCAATATTATACTTTCCGGGAGTTGCCGGACGTGCAGCGAAAAAAAATAGACTTTTTGGGTGACCGTAGCCTTTAAACCCGGCCAACCCCGGTGCTACATCATAATCCCACTCTTTGGAAAAGGCTCAATCATTTGGCACAACGTGCTAATTTAGTTGGCTTCCAATACCACCACCGAAAACGGAGGAAGCTCTAGGGTGATCTTTGCTCCAGACAATGTTGCCCCATTGTAGGTTTCAGGTTTGATTCGCTCTGGCTGGTCAAAGTCGTTGTAATCCTGTAGTTTGTCGGAGGTCAGTATTTTTCCTTCGACCATCGTTAGGTTGAGGGCAGCAACGTCAAGCTCAACTACGTGCGCTCGGTGCCCGTCGATGTTGGCCAAAGAGAAATGAACTTTACCGTCGGTAGACCTCGAAGCTGAAGCGGAGATCGCTGGTAATTCCTCACCTCCAAATGCATAGGTTGGGGAGGCAAAATCTAACGGAATAAGCGTGGCATCCTGATGCACAGCATACAATTTCATCACGTGGTACGTCGGTGTTAACAGCATCTTCTTTGCCTCGGTGAGGATGACGGCCTGCAGGACGTTCACCGTCTGTGCTAAGTTCGCCATTCGGACCCGATCGGCGTGGTTGTTGAAGGTGTTAAGTGTGGTGGCCGCGATCATAGCGTCCCGCATGGTGTTTTGTTGAAACAACACCCCGTTTTGGTACGTAGGTTCCGTATCGTACCAGCCCCCCCACTCATCGACGAATAGTGCTATTTTTTGTGCTGGATCGTATTTGTCCATGATTGCGCTGTGCTTCACCACAAACTCTTCCATCCTCAGTGCCTCTCGTAAGGAACCAAAATACTGCGCCTCGTCGTAGTCAACCGAAGGGCCTTTAGCCGACCAGTCCGTCACCGCATAATGATGCAACGCTAGCGCTTCCACTAAGTTAGGCTTGATGTTTTTCATCAGCGTTTCGGTCCAGTCGTAGTCTCCTCCGGAAGCGCCGGAGGCGATACGGATAACTGGCGTACCATCGTCCGGGTTCCAATCACGCATGTAGGTAGCGTACTGCTTGTAGATGTTGGCGTAATACGCAGCAGACATATTGCCACCACAGCCCCAGGCTTCATTACCGACGCCCCAGTAAGGAACTCGCCAAGGTTCTTCGCGGCCGTTTTCTCGGCGCAGGTCGGCCATCGGGCTTTTCCCACCGTGAGTGGTGTATTGCAGCCATTCCTCTACCTCCCGAACGGTACCGCTGCCAACGTTGGCGGAGAGGTAGGGCTCGGTGTCAAGCAGTTCGCAAAGGTTCAGAAAGTCGTGCGTCCCAAAGCTGTTATCTTCCGTACTGCCGCCCCACCACTGGTTAACAATGGTTGGCCGTTCAGCACGTGGTCCAATGCCGTCTTTCCAATGGTAGGTGTCGGCAAAACAACCACCTGGCCAGCGCAGGTTAGGAATTTTAAGGTCTTTGAGTGCTTTAACGATGTCAAGACGTACGCCGGCTGTGTTCGGAATGTCGCTGTCCTCGCCTACGTAAAACCCATCGTAAATACAACGACCGAGGTGCTCTGCAAAATGACCGTAAATGTGTTTACTGATGGTAGGGGAGGAGTCTGAAGGCATTACCTGAATGGTAACGGTTTGCGCGTAGATTGGACTAAAAGCGGCTAGTAGACAGAAGATTGTGGCCCGTATGAAGGTGCTCATTTTCGATAAGTTGATTTGCGTTATGTGTAATCGCTACGCTAAAAGTTAGGCGCGGACGCGGGTACAAAGGGGGGGGTAAAATAGCAAAGAAACTGATTCGATGGGTTTAAACACTTGGAAAAGAAGTTTACCGGAGCGGCTAACAAGGCAACATGTTTATACCGGATTAACCAACTGTCAAAGTGATGATATAAATTGCGGGCGCAATTCTACCCAGATTCCTTGGATTTTCAGTACGTTACCGTTTGCAGCGCCGGCAAAAAGTATCGGTAGGGGAGTAGTGGCTAATATCAAACAAACATAATGAGACAAATCTATTTTCTGATCGCCCTTCTGCTTCCCGTAGCCAGTCTATTGGCGGATGATGGCTACCGCCTCTGGCTCAGGTACGACCAACTTGAGAACGCAGCGGCGCGGGAAGCTTACATTGCTGCCCTGCCAGCCATTTTCGTAGGGGATGACTCTCCGGGGCTGGCCTCCGCCGAAAAGGAACTGAGGAGAGGAATGCTTTGGAACAGTACCCAACCGAGTTTGCTGAAATCTATGCTGATCCAGACAGCTGCCCACCAGAATTATTACTCTGGCACCACCACCTTGCCTGGGATTACGAGCTCCCGAGCGGTAACACGATGTGGGAAGAGCTCTGTCATCAGTACCACAGCGGTGCCGCTAAAGTGACCGAAATGAGGAGCGCCTGGGAGAAAATTGAGGAGCGGGTAGACCCGGAACGTTTCCAACAAGTGCTCACGCATCTGCGAATTCAGGAGAAGGAGGCTAAATGGTGGCGCGATGCTTGCCTGACTTATTTCCAATCCTTCTCCAGGCAAGCCATCCCGGCCGGGCTGGAACAGCCCGCGCACGATATGGCTTACTACCAGCAACTGACGTTCCCCTACGCACCGGGGATAAAATCGAAGTGGTAGACTTAAAAACAATAGTATGTATCAACAAATTCTGATAATCGTCCTCTGCCTGGCTACCTTGCCTTGCACCAGCGTCCGCGCCCAAAAAATGCCTCATTTTGAACGAGTGGGTAGTGTAAACCAACTGATTGTTGAAGATCAAGCCTTCCTGATACTTGGTGGTGAGCTGGGCAACTCCACATTCACCAGTACGGAATCGATGGCGTTGGTATGGCCTAAATTAAAGGCGATGCACCTCAATACAGTGCTGGCTCCGGTGTACTGGGAACTGCTGGAACCGGAAGAGGGCAGCTTTGATTTCGAGCTGTTGGACCAGCTGATCCTGGAGGCCCGAAAACAGGAGCTGAAACTGGTCCTGCTCTGGTTCGGTTCTTGGAAAAACAGCATGTCGAGCCACGCTCCGGCCTGGGTGAAGCTTGACCAGGAGAAATACCCCCGCATCAAGGATGAGTACGGCGTTAGTCACGAAATTCTGACGCCCTTCAGTGAGGCCGTACTGCAGGCCGACAAGCTTGCGTACGTTGCTCTGATGGAACACCTCAAAACATTCGACGGCAAGGACCATACGGTGATTATGGTACAGCCAGAAAACGAAATAGGGATGCTGCCTTCTGCGCGCGATCATGGCCCCTTGGCCAACGAAAAATACCGGGCGGCCGTACCTCAGGAACTGCTGACCTACCTACAAGCCAACAAAGAGCGCCTGGTTCCCGAACTGTTTCTCGCCTGGGGCCAAGCGGGCTTCCCGATGAGCGGCAACTGGGAAGAAGTGTTCGGGGTAGGTGAGCATACCGAGGAAATTTTCATGGCCTGGTACTACGCTCGTTTCACCAACGAGCTGGTCGTTGCCGGAAAAGCCAGCTATCCGCTGCCCATGTTCGTCAACGCTGCACTGAACACACGGGGCCGTCGTCCGGGCGAATACCCCAGCGCAGGGCCCTTGCCACACCTGATGAACATCTGGCAAGCCGGAGCGCCGGACGTAGACATGTTATCGCCCGACTTCTATACCCCCGATTTCAAGCACTGGATGGACCTGTACGACCGGCTCGACAACACGCTCTTTGTACCGGAACACCGCTTTGACAATACGGTGGCGGCGAAGGCCGCCTATGCGATCGGCCACTACGAGGCCATTGGCTTTTCTCCCTTCAGTATTGAATCCAAGGACAATTCCGAAGAGCAGGAGCTGGGCAAAATATACGCCCTCCTCGATCAGTTGACGCCACTGATCACACAGCATCAGGGCCGGGGCAAGATCGAAGGCGTGCTACTCGACAAAGTAAGCCCATCGACAAGTTTCACGCTCGGAGATTATGTGTTTACGGTAAAACACAGCCACACCCTCGGTTGGGAAGCCGCCGCCAAAGACGAGGTCTGGGAGCCCGCCGGCGCGGTCTTCATTCAGACGGGTGAGAATGAGTTTTACGTTGCCGGTAGCGGGATTGTGGCCACCTTCGCCCACCGTGAAAACCCTGATCTCCGAATCGGCATCCTGAAGTGCGAAGCCGGAGCTTTTCGGGACGATAAATGGACCGTAACCCAACACCTGAACGGCGACCAAACGCACCAAGGCAGGCACCTTCGTATATTTCGGGGCGAATATGGGATTCAGCGACTGGAACTGTACGGGTATGAATAGGTAAAAGCGTGTACTTGTGCTTTTTTTGCTTAAACACGTCGAATATGCACCGAGGGACCAATTCGCTACGGCAGCTTCTTTCAGGGAGAGGTGTATGATGCTAGCCTGGAAAGCACGATAGCTGGATGGGCCGCACCCGACTTTGACGACGAGAAGTGGAAGCCAGCCGTTGATGTCCCTCGGTCATACCCTGATATAGCTCTACGCAACTGCTACTTCATCATTGTGGGTCATACCCTGATATAGCTCTACGCAACTGCTACTTCATCATTGTTGAGATTTTCCGAAGATTTTGACCTTTTTTTTCGGCTGCGACTGCTCCGCCAACGCTTTTTCAGCGGTCCGGACTTTTTATGGGCTTGTGCCGGCGTCAGCATATCAATGGATCGATGCGGTCTTTCTTCGTTATAAATCAGGATAGCAGCCTCTATTGCGGCCAAAGCTTCTTCGTGAGTAGGGTAGCCATCTTGCAATAATTCTGTCTTGAGGATGCCGTTTATTCGCTCTGCTACGGGGTTCTGATACGAGGCTCGGGACATGCTAATGGTAACTTTTCGTTTCTTCAAAAGAGCCACGTAAGCACGGCTACAGTACTGGATTCCTCGATCAGAATGATGCATAAGCGGCAGTTTAGTCGCTTTATTTTTTCGGCGGTTTAACAGTGCCGCATCGAGGGCTTTTACCGGCCCCTCAGTTGACAGGTTTTTACTCAGATACCATCCGACGATCAGGTGTGAGTAGGAGTCGGTGATTAGGCTGAGGTAACTAAAATCATTGAAGCGGCGGATGTATGTGATGTCGCTCGACCACAGTTCATTTGGCCGAACG
>JBGCFZ010000269.1:0-6433 GCA_045110355.1 Lewinella sp.
ATGGTCTTGTCTCCCAGGTTATCGAAGAAGGAACCGGAGCCGAAGCGGACGTCGAAGTCGCTACGATCGAGCTTCAGATCGGCGGTAGCAGTGTAGACACCATCAGCTTCCGTCACCTTGGCGTTGAACTTGATGGACTCAGTGGTTTCTTTGATGGTGATGTCTCCGGTGATGCGGTAATCGCCAGTCATACCGCGGCTGACAACCTTGGTAATTTTGAAGGTGGCAGTTGGATGTGCTTCTACGCCGAAGAAATCTCCGCTTTTCAGGTGGCCCTCTAGTTTAGCGGCCATGCCGCCTGAGATATCAGTAGCCTTAATGCTGGCCATATCAATGGCAAAACCGCCACCGGTAAGTACGCCATCGGTGAATTCGAGGTTGCCCTCCTGAACGGCAATGGTCCCCTCGTGGCTTCCGGTTACTTTATACCCTTTCCAGGTAACCTGGCTGGCTTCAGTGTCAACGGAAACGCCAACGGTTGTAGCGGCGAGGAAGAGCGTAGTGGTGAAAAGTAAGAGTGACTTAATCATGGTTGTTTATTTTAAATTGGTGATTGTTAGCGTGAATTGAGCTGCTTTGTGATGAGTAGGAACCAACGGCTCGCGACACAGTCGCTTAGAGCTTGTTGGGGAATCTGCTTTCGACCTGCAAGCGGCAATTTTGCACCAGCTCATAACCCGTCCACGTACCTAATAACAATGCGAACAATGGTTTACCAGCCTGCTTCCTAAAACTTTCTCTGCATCCTGCGGCCGCGCCGAAAACTGAAATCAGCTGTAGTAATGAAGCACTTTAGTTTATAGAATTTGGTCGTTTCAAAATCCAATGTATATACATCAATTGAGCACGTATGGTTTAACTCCTTGTGAAAAAAAGTGAACAAATGGGTAAAAAAGTACGATTGAGCACTGATGGCGTAATAAACGGGGCGACCCATAACGTTAGCCGATTGTATTTTAACGTTTCACACCAGGGGGAGAAGCAACCATTACTTTTCCAGCCAGTCCCTGATCATTAACTGTTATCTTGCCGCTTCCAAGGCGGCCATCCAGCCATGGTTCAAAAGTTTTTCATCCGAATACCCACTATGCACAAGCTACTTCCCCCGGCTTCCCGGGCCCTGCTCTCCCTTCTAATCGTCTTACTGCTCGGCCTGAGCGGTGGCCTGTATGCTCAGGCAACCACCGTATATACCGATGCATGGCGCACCTTTAAAAAGGCTGAGGCCGATTACCAGGACAACCTGCTGGCTAAGGCCCAACGAGAATATGCCGACGTCATCGAAATGCTGCTACCGCTGCATCAACCCGAAGCGAAGTTACTTCGTCAAAAGGCGGAGCTTAACCAAGCAAAAATATCCGTTCGCCTCGGCAAAGTCGAAGGAGAGAAGTTGATTCTGGACTTTGTGCGTCGTTACCAGCCCGACCCCGTGGCCAACGAAGCTCTGTTGGAGATTGCGAATTACTACTTCAACGAAAACGATCTGGACAAGGCGGTTGAATACTATAAGCGTGTACCGGCAGAACTACTGAGCCCTGACCAACGCAGCGAGTTGAATTTCCGCCTTGGTTACGCCAGTTTCGTGAATAAGAAATTTGGTGACGCCAAGCGGTACTTCCAGTTCAGTAAGGGTACGCAAGGAGAATTCTATTACCCTACCAATTACTATCTTGGTATCATTTATTTCTTCGAGGGCAACTACGACGGTGCCGTCGGCCAATTCAAGATTGCGGAGAAAAGCCCGAAGTACGATGATTATATTCCGTACTACCTCACCCAGATTTTCTTCGCTCAGCGTCGATATGATGAATTGATTGCCTACGCAGCGCCAATTCTGGGTGCCAATACCCGGATCAAGAATGCCAAGGAGATGAGCCAATTGCTCGGTCAGGCCTATTTTGAAAAAGGCGACTACGCCCGTGCCCGGCCCCTGCTAGAAACTTACGCACGGAACAACCGAAAGATGGAGGAAGAGCAGTTGTACCAATTGGGCTTCACCCAGTACAAGCTCAACGATATGACCTCCGCAGGAAGTACTTTTCGGGAATTAGCGACCCAGAACAGCCTGGTTGGTCAATCAGCGAGTTACTACCTCGGCGACATTGAGCTAAGAAAAGGTAACGGACCCGCTGCCCGAAGTGCTTTTGGCACTGCTTCCCGCCTCAATTTCGATCCGGCGCTGCAACAGGAAGCCTTGTTCAACTACGCAAAGCTGAGCTACGAGCTGGGCTACCCGGCCGACGCCATTACCGCGATCCAAAGTATAGCCCCTTCCAGCCAATACTACCTGCAGGGGCAAGAGTTACTCGGCGATGTATTTGCCACCACCGAAGATTATCAGCGTGCGCTCGATCTGCTGGAACGGATGCCTAACCGCAGCCCGCGTCTGGAAGAGGCCTACCAGCGTGCCGCCTTCAGCCGCGGTCTGGAACTCCTGAACAATGGAGAAGACCTGGCCGCCAAAGACTTGCTCAACAAAAGTCTCCAGCGCCCCGTCAACCCAAGCTTCCGCGCTCAGGCCTTGTATTGGCTGGCGGACATTGCCAACCGGGAGGAAGACTACCCTGCGTCCATCAATCTCACCAATCAGTTTCTGACGCTGGCCCGCGGCCAGCAGGGCCTCCCCCCCCAGTCTTCCCTGTATACCGGCAACTACCTTCAGGGATATAACTACCTTAAGCAAAAGAACCACGCTGCTTCGCTGGATTACTTCACGGCTGCCGTAGAAGGCATTGAGCGGAACTTGCCCTACATTACGGATGCAGACGTTCGTGAGCGGGTATTGGGAGACGCCGTTCTCCGTGCCGGAGATGCTCACTTCAGCCGCAACCAATATGACCAGGCCGCCCGTTTCTACGATGATGCCGTCAACCGACGCACGAGTGGTTACGTCTACGCCCTTTACCAAAAGGCCGTTATTGAAGGGCTCCGAGGCCGTACTGCCAATAAGGTCCTCAACCTGGAACAACTCATTAATCAGTACCCCAAAAGTGAATACGCCGACGATGCGCTGTTCGAACTGGCTGCTGCTTACCAGGAGCTCAACCGGCCGCAGGAGGCGCTGGCGCCTCTGCGTTCCATCGTTAGCGATTATAAAGTTAGCTCCCCGTTGGTTAACCAGAGTTTGCTCAACCTCGGCCTGATCAGTTTCAACCTTGGCAACCAGGAAGCAGCCATCAATTACTACAAGCAGGTATTCAGCAATAACCCAAGCGCGGAAGAATCTGAGCGGGCCAAAGAAAACCTGCGGGAGATTTACGTCGACAAAATGGGTCGGCCGGATTTGTTCTTCCAGTTCTTCGAAACGCTACCGGGGCAGGAAGTAGATGCCGACGGCCGGGAAGCCATTACCTTCCAAGCGGCCCGCAACCAGTATGAAAACGGCAACTATGACCGGGCAGCCACTGCGCTGACCGACTACCTGCGTCAGTACCCCAACACGCCCAATGCACTCGCTGCTAATTTCTTCCGGGGCGATAGCTACGTTGCCTTGCAAAGGTATAATGAGGCACTTAACGACTTCGAAAAAGTAACTAATTCAGGGCCCAGTGGCTACTACCTGCCCGCCCTGAACAAAGGAAGCCTGATCGCCTACCGACACGTAAAGGACTACAACCGTTCGGCTCGTCTGTTTACCCTGTTGGAGCAAGCGGCTCCTTCGGAAGACATCAGGCTCGACGCGCAGGTTGGTGTTATGCAATCGGCCTACCAGCTCAACGATCAGCGTACGGTGGAAGAATATGCCCGCACAGTGGCCAACAATCCATCGGCAGCCAGCAATCAGCGGCTGATTGCGAATTTCTACGTTGGTAAAATTGCCTATGATCGCCGTGATTACCGTGCAGCCCTGCCGGCCCTAGATATGGTCATCGCAAACTCCGACGACGAGCGGACTGCCGAAGCAAGGTACCTGCGGGCCAACATTGCTTACTTACAAGGAGAGCTTGATAAGGCCGTAGACCTCAGCCTGGAGGCCAACCGGGAGAGCTCTGGCTACCCCTTCTGGGTAGCGAAAGTGGTACTCGTTCTTTCCGACGCGCTGAAAGACCGGGGCGGAGACGACCTCTACAACGCCCGCGCCGCACTTGAAGCCTTATTGGAGAACTATAACGGTGATGCTGCCCTGGTGGCCGAAGCTCAACAGCGTTTAACCATTGTCAACAACCTAATCAACGCCGGTAGCCGGATCAACAATACCCCTGCTGATCCAAACCGACTGCAAATCGATAATGGAGGCGGAGAATAGGTAGGGTTCAGGCATCAGGGATCAGATGTCAGTATTTAGATTTCAGTATTCAGGCATCATAGCCTTTTATTATGACTACTGAATGCTGAACACTGACTACTAAGTACTGAATACTGATTACTGACTCCTAAGCACTAAACGCTGACCACTAAATACTAAAACCTGAGTCCTGAGAATTGGACTCTGAATAATAAAAAACTATGTTTCGCCATATATTTCTTTTTTGCGGTTTGTTTTTTGCCGCCTCTACCGCTCTTTACGCCCAGCCCGGACTGGACGACAACAGCGTAACGGTTGTATCTAATTTTGAAGCTCGTCTCACGGAAGCCAATCGGGTTCGGGTGACCGGTGTTACGCCTCCGGCCGACTCCTCTCGCCAACGGCAGCAGTATCTAGTTATTGACCGCCCGATCTCCATCGAGTATCCTGCGCCGATCATCCGGCCTCGTGGGGTTGCGCGGGATAAGACCCCAGACAACAAGAATGGCTACATCGGCATTGGTGCCGGCTTCCCCGGTGCTTTGTTCGGAGACCTGAGTTACGACCTGAGTTCGGTCGACAACGCAGAACTCGGCATCTTCGCCCGCCACCACAGCTTCAATAACAACAGCAATGTGGAGAACCAGAAATCCAGTGATACGGAATTTGGTGCGGAAGGCACGTACCTGTTTGACCAGGGCTTTGCCGTCGGTGGCGGGGCTAAGTACACGTCTCAGAGCCGGTATTACTATGGCTATAACTTCCCGGAGATAGAAACCGATTCCCTCCCCAGTTTTACCGACGATCAGGTACGGCAGCGCTTCAACATCTTTGATGTGCACGGAGAAATCTTTAATGGTGTACGGACCGAGGCTGATTTCGACTACAAAGCAGGAGTTGCGCTATATCTGATGGATGGCAATCCCGCCGTTCGGGAATCAGGTATCGACTTCGCCATTGAAGCTACCAAGTGGATTTCGGATAAGCAGCCGCTGGACATCAAACTCCGGATGGATTTCACGTCCTACAAAGACACAAGTACCCAGAACCTGAACAATATCTACCTAAGCCCAAGCTACACTACCAGTATCGCCGGACGGTACCGGCTCAAAGTGGGGGTTAATCTGACCAGTCAGGACGATGACTTCGATGTGTTTCCGGACATTAGCTTGAATGCTCCCGTTATCGACGGGTTGCTTTCCGCCTTCGTTGGGGCAGAGGGTAGCCTTCAGAAGAACACCCTTCGTAGTCTGTCCGACTACAACCCATGGGTCCGCCCCCGCCTGCGCATTCGCAACTCCGAGTATACCCGGATTTACGGTGGTGTAGAAGGCAGTATTTCTGGCATCGACTACCGGGCGGAAGCAAGTTATAAGCTCGTTGACAACCTGGCTACCTATTTACTGGACCGGCGCACGGCCATCCCACAGTTCCAGGTCGTTTACGACGACGGCAACATCTTCACCCTTCAGGGTTCGGCGACAATGGAGCCGATCGAGAACCTGAAGGTTAACGCTACCGTAGCTCAACGTTTCTACAGCTTGGAGAACCAGGAGAAAGCATGGCACCTGCCCAGCTTCAGCCTTACTGCCGGAGGGGCCTACAACCTGGAGAAGCAAAACATTACCATCGGTGCTGACTTTTTTGTCGAAAACGGACTCCCGTACCAGGATTCCAACGGGGAGGCACAGAGCCTCTCTCCCTTACTCGACCTCAACCTGAACGGAGAGTATGGCATTAGCGAAAACTTTAGTGCCTGGCTACGGGTCAATAACCTTTTGGGCAATAACCGGGAACGGTTCGTACAATACCCTACCATCGGTGTCAATTTGCTGGTAGGTGTGAGTGCGAAATTCTAAGCATCTCCCAACATACTTTAAGCCCGTCGGTTCCAACCAGAACCGACGGGCTTGTCGTTTAGGAGGAGGTAGTTTATCGCTACTATTATGGCGCGGTCGCAGGTGCAAGGGAGGTAAGGTAGTAGCAAGCTAGTGCTTTGTCAGGTCGATTCTGTCGCATTAAATGCTGGTGAATTTTGCCTGCTGGCAAGGCGCTTTAACCGGAATTTAGCCGTAGCTAAATGAGGATTCAAGCAACGCAGCCAGCGGGTAAAAGACGCCGCAGTTAATGTGACAAGATCGGCTTGACAGAGCACTAGTGCTTTGTCAGGTCGATTCTGTCGCATTAAATGCTGGTGAATTTTGCCTG
>JBGCFZ010000270.1:0-10800 GCA_045110355.1 Lewinella sp.
TAAATGCTGGTGAATTTTGCCTGCGGGCAAGGCGCTTGAACCGGAGTTTAGCCGTAGCTAAATGAGGATTCAAGCAACGCAGCCAGCGGGTAAAAGACGCCGCAGTTAATGTGACAAGATCGGCTTGACAGAGCACTAGTGGCCTAAAACTAAGAGATGCTCCAAGCCTGAAAAGTAAAGTAATTAAGGTCATCCTCAGGAATGAGGGCCTCATTCGCAGATTGTACCTCAGTACGCTGGCAGCCGAAGGAGAGATTTATGGACTGGCGGCGGAGGAAAGTTTTGGCCCTTGCTGCTAATCCTCAATACTCCTTCCATAATTTGAGTTCCAGCCGCGCAGCGGCCTCATTCTCCGAAAACGTCGCAGCAATATCTTCAAATTTAGGCTCCTGCCATTTAGAGGCTGGCGTACGACTAAAGCCATAAGGCTCCGTCGGGATGCCAAAGAAATTACGATCCAACTTACCGTTACCGTTAACATCGTGGAAGGCGGCGAGCACGTAGGTGCCAGCTTCGGGGAGGTCGACTTCTAGATCGACAGCGTTGCCGGTAAAAGACTTTATGATGGAGTTAACCGATTGCTCTTGCTTAAAGCTTGCCGCACTAGCATAGACGGCCAATCGGATTTCTCCAGCCTCCGGGCAGCTACTGCTGACCGTTACATTGACGGTTTGCGGACCTGAAAAAAACAGCATTCCAGTGATGAAAAGAAAGAGTTGCATTTGGTTTTGGGTTGTTTCCTATGCTTAAAACGTATGGATAATGAATTTTTAGGGTGGAAGGTTGTTATTCCTGTGTTAAAGCACCCGTTGGCTGTTGTACCGCTCGGAGCACCGGCAACACCGGGGTGAAGGCGGTCGGGCTGCTTGGCCACAAAGAAAAAGACCCGCAGCAACGCTACGAGTCTTTTTCCTTCCGAGGGGGTTCTGGATATGGTCTGCTATTGCTTAGCAGTACCGGTCAAAAGCCATCTTGAGGTTCTCCGCGATGATCTCCGCGCTACGCCCTTCAATGTGGTGGCGTTCCAGGAAGTGTACCAGCTTACCGTCTTTGAACAATCCGATGGCGGGGCTGCTGGGAGGGTAAGGCAACAGGTGCTCACGGGCGGTGGCGGTTGCTTCACGGTCTACACCAGCAAAAACGGTGTAGAGGTGATCGGGCTTTTTCTCGTTCAGCGCGGCAAATTTGGCCCCGGGGCGGGCATTTGCTGCGGCGCAGCCGCAGACGGAGTTGACCACGAGTAAAGCGGTACCTTCAGTAGCACTCAAAGCAGCATTGACTTCCTCGGCGTTCGTCAGGCCAGTAAAGCCGTGAGCGGTGAGGTCTTTTGCCATCGGGATCGTTAATTCAACGGGATACATATTTATTATTTTTGTGGTTAAGTTATTTAGGTTGAATCTACCGGGGCTACTTCCATCGTACCTTCGGCACGCGAAATGCCACACGGCTACAACCGCATTTACCTACAATTGAGCCACCGTTTTGGTTGCCTCAGCTCTCAATCGACTTCCTGCATGCGCTATTTTTGGTTGCTTTCTTCGTTTTATGTCTCTTTACTGATCATTTCCTCCTGTACTTCCGATGTGCTGCCCGAACCGGTCATCTTGCCCTGCGACGGTGTAACACCAACCTACGAATCTGATGTTCGTGAAATCATCGAACAGACTTGTGCCTACAGCGGCTGCCATCTGGGCGGAGCCCCCGGCATCTATGACAGTTACCAGGGCCTGATCTCTGATCTTGAGAGCGGCCTTTTCCGTCAGCGGGTTATTGATGTCCGTGATGATGCCACCATCGGTATGCCCCCAAATTATGCACCGCAAGACCGGCAAGAGGACCTGACCGAGGAACAACTTATGCTCATTACCTGCTGGCTTGACGCAGGGTTCCCCGAGCAGTAACCACGTACCCGTTCCTTGCTGTTTATCCACTACTTTTGCACCTGCGACCGCGCCTAAATAGTCAAAGCGTCAGATAGTTTGCACGTACACTTTTTGAAAAAGCTGACCGAATCACTCAGAATATTGCCAAAAATGAAAAATCTTCTCTTACTCCTTGTGCTCCTTTCTTGTTCGCTCTCCGCCCAGCGTGAGCGGGTTTATCGGACGTTTAAAGACACGCGCGTTGTCAATGTACACAGCGTGGAGACCCTGCCCAAGGGTAAGCTCGATGTCCGGATCAGCCACCGGTTTGGTGATATGTTTGGCGACAATGGTGGCTGGCCTACCTTTTATGGTCTGGAGACGGCAGAAGACGTTTCAATTGGAGCCGAATATGGGTTTACGGATAATTTCAACGTCGGTATTTACCGGTCCAAAGGTTCGGGGTCCACTCCGTCTGGCGATGCTGGTTTGCGGCAAAACCTTAACCTGGTAAGTAAAATCAAGGTATTCCATCAGGAGGTCGATGGGTTCCCATTTTCTGCCGCGCTTGTCGGCAACGCCACCCTGAGTACAAGCGAGAAAATTGATACCCGGGAAGACATCATCCGAAGCTTCCCTAAGTTTGCCCACCGGATGGCTTTTCATGGTAGTTTGGTGGTGGCGCGAAAATTTGGCAAGAATTTCAGCATGCAGGTTATTCCCGGCGTTACACACCGAAACCTGGTCCCTTTTGCGGGAGAGAATACAATGTTTAGCATCGGTACTGCCGCCCGATTTCAGGTCAGCAAGGTGATGGCTTTTGTGGCTGACGCTACCTTTCCCTTTAGTAATACCCTGACGTCCGCAAATGGCTATGAGCCACCCGTTGGTTTCGGGTTGGAATGGGATACCGGAGGGCACGTTTTTCAACTCAATTTCACCAATGCCACGGGCATTTTTGAAACGGACTACATTCCCTACACCATCTCGAGCTGGGGGGACGGGGAATTCCGGATGGGGTTCACGATCTCACGCTGGTTTAATCTCTGATTAGCGCGCGAAGGCTACTTCGTCTCTTTGATCTTAAGGATCTTTACTTCGACCCTTTGATTTTGTCGGTTACAGTCTTTGGTGTCATCCATACAGACGGGACGGCTCTTACCGTATCCTTTGGGAAGCAGACGTTCGAAGCCGATACGGCGAGATTTGAGGTAACTGACTACGGTCTTCGCCCGGTTCTCGCTCAACCGTGTTGCGTAGGTATTCCCTGCCATACGGCTGGCGTGGCCTCCGATTTCCACAATCACGTTTTCATTCTGTTGCATGAAACCGACAATTTCCTCCAAGGCGTCGGCACTTTCGTCTTCGAGTTCATCACTATCAGCTTTGAAGGAGATATTCTCGATGGCGAAAACCTGACCTTCTTTGAGAATAGCTTCGGTATTGCCCAGTCGGATGGTCGGTTCTTGGGGAGGGGGGGATTGGGTAGGTAATTGTGGCTCCGGGCGGTCAACACCACGAGGGGTGACCGGAGTCGTGACGATGAGCTGAGCAGGATCTTGCGGCTGCGGCTCCGGGTTGTCGGCTACAGGGTCTTGAGCGAGCATCGCCGCTTCGTCGTCACATTGAATGGGGCGCAGCGGACGGGCATTATCCAGCAGGATGTTACCGTTGTAGGGCAGCAATGATGGTTGCTTGTAATAAGCTTCTAACACGATGTGGGTAAAATCGTCTTCCGGGCTGAGTTTGATCGGGTAGTTCTTCCAATCATAATTACCCACCAGGTCTGATTCGCCGAGCAACTGAGCCCGGTCACAAACGGAATAGCCGCCAAATATGCGCAGTTTAATGGGGGTGACGTAGTTCGTCGGTTGCCGGGTCACCCTACTCATGCTGAGGTATACCCGGGAGCGAGCAAGCTGAATGTCGAAACGATAGCATTGCCCTGCTTTAAAGGGAGTACCCAGGCGCTGCCCAACACTTTCGAAGGTCTCCGTGTCTCGGGTGACCATACCCAGAAAAGTGTTCTCGTGCTGGGCGGCCATGCCAACCTTGAACAGGAACTCCGGGTCCGGGTGAACATCGGGTGGCGTCTCTCCGGGGGCACCGCAATTCGTCCAGCCGCGGGGTGGGGAACTGTTACGGGGCATGTCCTCAAAGGATGGGTTGCCAAGAAAAATAAGCCCGTCCTGCATCTGAGCGGAGACGCTCAGGGTAGTTAGCAGGGCGCAGCAAAATAGCAGCAGACGTATTGGTTGCAGCATGGTGCGATACCTTGATTTGAGGGTATAACGCACGAAATGGGGCTGCTGTTGCCAATTAGGGAATAAGTGAATAAGAGAATGCCGGAATGAGTGAATGGCTGCCGCAAGCAAACAGCTCGCTCCGTTTGTGAAAACAGACGTCCTCCGCGATTGATAGTAGGTAGTTACTCCGCTCGTTGGGAATGCTTACGAGCGGAAGCGAGCATTCTCTTGCGGTAGCTATTCTCACCCATTCTCCTACTCACTCCGTCTCAGGCATTACCCCTGGAAACTGTTCCCGAAAAGCCTTTACCAGTTTTTTACTGGGGACGAACCTCATCTTCCGACCAAAACTACCGACCCCATTCAGCTCAATGATGGCAATCTTCAGGAAGAGGAACCGAAATTCGTGGTAGGCCTCCACATCTCGCTCCCAGCTGTAAAAAGCAGTGCGGAAGTAATTACTGACGTAGACTTTTGTACCGTCAGTCTCTATCCGCTTCAGCGGCCAGAACAGAATTAGGGACAGCGCTATACCCATGATCAGGGTAAAGAGCGTTGCCCAACGAAAGGAGGTCAGCGGCAGACCGCCAAACTTGCTTTCATCCCCAAACCAGGCCACCAGCGTGACGCCCGTCAGGACGGTCGTCCAGAAAACGGGGAGAAAAATCTTAAGAAAGAGCGTGGCGTTGGAGGAGAGGCGATGCATGTTGGTGGAGAAAGGAGATGGTGGATGACAAAGGTAGGTTAGCGCTTGTTGGGGAATCTGGTTTCTGGCCGAAAGTGAGCAGTTTTGTGCCAGATCAAGGTCAGAAAATGGACTCATAACGGGTTATTAGTTCACTTTTCTGAACGCAGAACTGGTGAAAAACTGCCGCTTGCAGGTCGAAAGCAGATTCCCCAACAAGCGCTTAGTAAAAGGGAGTAAACATCAGTTGAAAGAATCACGCGTGTTAGTATTACGCAATTTTTAGCGCCGAAAATTCCTTTCCCACTTAGCTGTATTGCCTCTACCGTCGGTCACCGTCAGTTCAAAGCGGTGTGGCCCCGGCCCGGGGTCACCGTCGTTGAAATTATAAGTGAGTTTGTCGTTTTTACCATCGTATTCTAACAGGACCCATTTTCCGTCGATGGTCCCCCGGAAGTCGAGTCGGCCGCCAGCGACGTTGTCTTTGACCAGCACACTGAAGCCTCCTGCCCGGCGTAAATCGGTACTGAAATAATTAATACGGACGGTGGGAGGGATGGTGTCGAGAAACAGGGCGTAGTCTCCAAAAGTAGAAATATTGGCCAGGAAACGCCCCTCGGGGTCGTCTGCCATCCAACGGCCGCCGTGGCTGACCCACTTGCCTTCGTCGGTGCAATGCCCAAGGAATACAAAGGATCGTAAACTATCCGGCACACGGCCTTCGGGGCGTAGGCTAAGCCGGGCACTGCCGTGGAGTGGGGTCAGGTGGTCATGCAAACCGTAGGTGGCACTAAGGTGCCCTGCCGAAGCGTCGGGGAGGCGGGTGTAATGGAAGTAGCAGTTGCGGTAAAGGGCGTCGTCGTCGAGTTCGAGGCGCATCGCGCCGTTGTCGATGATGCTGGGCTCCCCGGCGGGCAAGAAATACTGGTGTGGCCGGTCGGGTTGTACGGGGTTGGCCTCCGGCCGGTACATGAGTATAAGTGATATGTCGGAGGTGTTGCCGGCGTGGTCGAGCACCCGCATGCTGACGGGGAGTGCTACTCCCGCCTGCAACTTAATTACGCCATTGAACTGGGGAGCGGCCAGTGTACCCTGCGCCTTATTCCCTTGTCCTTTCCCCCCTTGCTCCTTTATCCCCTTCCCCTCCGGGGACTGCGCCAGCGGCGCAGTCAGGGGCTTTTGTACCTGCGCCCGCGCCTCAAAACGCTGGTTGGGCAAGGTCCAGAACCGATGGAACCACGAGGTATTCTCCACCCATTCCGCGTAGTCGGTCATGGCATTGAGGTATTCCGTTTGCTCAAAGGGTATGTTGTCGAACCGGAAGTCATAAATCAGCGTCGTGTCCACGTAAAGCTGACCACCATAAATGCCGTTCCAGTTGGGCATCGCATTTTGCCGGTCGTATGTTTTCAGGGCCAGCCCAACGCGCTGTCGGCTAACGAAAATGGTATCGCGCATGGCATATCCTCCACCCCGAATGGCATTGGGCGTGAGGGTGCGGGCCGCAACCTCCAGGCCCTGGTCGTCCAACTCATACACCCGGAGTTTGCGGATTTGGGCGGGGCGGGTATCGGGAATGCTGAAGCCGAAGGCCATGGGGTTAACCGGTACGTCGCCTTTGATCTTTCGCACTTCAAAGTGGAGGTGGGCACCAAAACTATGCCCCCGGTTACCTACGCCCCCGATCTTATCTCCCCGTTTTACCGGGAAGGCCGTGGCGTCAAAATGAATGTTCTGTCGAAACGATTCCTCCGCAAATTGGCGTGCTCTGATGGTGTCGAGCAGCGCCGGAGCCAGGGCCTCCAGGTGGCCGTAGACGCTGCGGTGGCCGTCGGGATGATCGATGTAAATTGCCTGGCCGTAGCCACCGGGGCTGATGGAGATGCGACTGACGAAACCGTCGGCCACCGCATAAACCGGCGTATTGACCGAGGCGCGGAAATCAAGGCCGGCGTGGAAATGATCGCTGCGTAATTCCCCGAAGGTGCCGGTTACTAACAAAGGGCCACCCAGTGGGGCATCGTAGACGAGCTCTTGGGCAAGAAGCGTAAAGGGAAGCAGGAGAAGGATCAGGCTCGAAAGCAGGTGCAAGGGAGGAGGATTTGGGAGCGGGCGAAGATAGGGATTCCTGCCGTGCTGCCACTATGTTTTAATGGATAGGGCCAGGGCAATCGTAAGGTTGGCCAGAGCTGAGAGTTTTGACTAAAAACGCGTAGTGTTTTCAATAGTCCACGGGGGAGGGTTTGGGAGGGAGGGCTTACGATTGCCCTTCGAATAGCGCTATCTTCTAAGGGGAATTCAGGCAGGGCGGCCCTTCCTACAGTTTTTTACTGAAAAATCGTACTGTTGAGTAATTAATAGCCAACAATCAGCTGTCAACAATTTCGCTCGTCGTACCTTCGCGCACGTTTCAGCGTGTACCGCCCGGAATCATCCGGAAGCACCCGCATAAAGCCAATAACTAATGGCCGTAGACGTACTACTCGGTCTCCAGTGGGGAGACGAAGGCAAAGGCAAGATCGTAGATGTTCTTGCCCCTCAATACGACATCATCGCCCGTTTTCAGGGCGGCCCCAACGCCGGGCACACCTTAATTTTTGACGGTAAAAAGTTCGTGCTTCACACGGTGCCTTCCGGCATCTTCCGGCCTGGATTGAAGAACCTGATCGGTAATGGTGTAGTGATTGATCCAATTACGCTTAGCAAGGAGCTGGACCAACTCGACGCCGCTGGCGTCGACTACGCCGGTCGCCTCTACGTAGCCCGCAAGGCGCACCTCATCCTGCCCAGTCACCGCCTGCTGGATGCTGCCCGGGAAAATGCCAAAGGTGATCGTAAGATCGGCTCCACCCTCAAAGGCATCGGCCCTACCTACATGGACAAGACCGGCCGTAACGGCCTCCGCGTCGGTAACCTCGAAGCACCTGACTTTAAAGAGCGCTATGAAGAACTCAAGGATAAGCACCGGCAACTAGTTGGGCTTTATCCCTTTATCGAGTTTGACCTGGCCGAGGAGGAAGAAAAGTGGTTTAAAGCCGTGGAACGGTTGAAGACGCTTGACTTCGTAGACGGAGAATACTGGATCAATGATGCCGTGAACAAGGGCCAAAAAGTACTAGCGGAAGGCGCACAGGGATCAATGCTGGACATCGATTTCGGCACCTACCCATTTGTCACTTCCTCCAATACCATCACCGCCGGTGTTTGTACCGGACTGGGCATCGCACCACAGAAGATCGGCGAAGTAATCGGGATCACCAAAGCTTACTGTACCCGGGTGGGCAGCGGCCCTTTCCCAACTGAACTCACCGGTGAGACCGGCGAATTCCTCCGGGCAGAAGGAGGAGAGTTTGGCGCTACCACCGGCCGTCCACGCCGTTGCGGGTGGATTGACCTCGTGCAGCTGCGGTATACTATTATGCTAAGTGGCGTTACACAACTGGTGGTGACGAAGGTCGACGTACTCAACAAGTTTGAAACACTGAAGGCCGCCGACGCTTATGACGTAGCGGGCACGATTTCCAACAGCTTGCCGTTTGACCTAGTCCACGAAAACTACCACCCAGTGTACACCGAAGTGCCCGGCTGGAACGCCAACCTGACGAGCGTAAAGAAGGAAGAAAACCTTCCTACAGCCTGTATGGATTATGTCCGATTTTTGGAAGAAAAACTGGGAACAAGGGTCTCCATGGTCTCTACCGGACCTGATAGGGAAGAGCTGGTTGTACGGGGAATCAGGAGTTAGGAACTAGAAGCTAGGAGCTAGCTCCTGCCTCCTAGCTCCTGGTTTCTAGTTTCTAGTTCTTTCCCTTACCTTGGTCGCATGATTCTCCGCTACAGCTACCATTCCGAGCACCACGCTGAGCCCCGCGCCCGCTGGGTACACTTCCTGCTGTTTCTCGGAGCCTTCATTCTTCTGCTCGCGGCGGGGCAGCAATTGTTCCTTTATTTTACCGATTGGCATACTTCGGAGGAGGAACACAGCTGGTGGCACCTTGGGCTTGGGCTGGGGTATTTGCTGGTCGGTGGAGGACTCGCTTATGCTGGCTATCGCCACGAATATGCTTCGCGGGGCCCGGCAGATCGATACGTCCGCGTCAGCAACGATGAACTGACCTGGAGCCTCACCCAAAAGCTGGAGGAGCAAAAAATTGCGCTTGTTGATATTGCCGGTGTTGAGCGCTTGAATGTCCGAGATCTTAAGGTGACGTTGAAAGATGGTAATACCGTTATTTTTCCGATTTACTTGGTGACTAACGAGGCTAAGCAGGAGGAATTGATGGCGGTGTTGGGGGATTTGTCATAATCCACCACTTAGCCTTTTTCCATAATCAGGCTATTTACGAGAATCAGGAACTAAATAGATTTAATTATAGTGAAAAAGCCCTCGACTA
The DNA here is from genome assembly GCA_045110355.1 of Lewinella sp. GTDB lineage: Bacteria > Bacteroidota > Bacteroidia > Chitinophagales > Saprospiraceae > Neolewinella. The sequence continues at coordinate 9,188 of JBGCFZ010000270.1, forward strand.
CGCTCAGGCACCGATTCAATAAGGGAAGCCGGGTCTAAAATTGGCCTAAGGCCAATTTTAGACCCGGTCTTTTGCGATGATTCCGGTCACCGAGCGTAGTCGAGGTGCCAAAACCGGGAAATCGGACTTTTTTAGCGCTTGATTCGCGTTACTTATCAGTCGACAACCAGTTTGCCGCTGGCTTGCGGAATGCCGTTTTGGCTCAGGGTGAAAAAGTACATGCCTGTAGTCAGGTTAGCACGTTCTAGCCAAACAGAACTACTACTACCGTCCACTTTCCTTACCATGCGACCATTCACATCGAACAATTGTAGTGTTAATGGCGCCGGAATGGTCTGCCCTTCCAGCCGGATCAGGGCACCGCTTTTCATGGGGTTCGGGATAATGGTAACGGCTAATTCCGGAGCAGCAACATTAATGCTTCCGCTAACAATCTGGATCAATGACCGTACGGTATGGAACGCCGTATTGGTGATGATTGGTGGATTGAAATCGAAGTAGATGCCTGCGCTATTTTCGATGTGGGTGCCATCGGGCAGATTCTCTTCTTGAGCAATTTTAAAAGAGACAAAGCCTTGAGAGGCGGCGAGGTTCGCGTTGCTGTCGGGCAATTCAATATTGTGAAAACTGAAGGATAACACGCCCTCACCGATGAACTTGAATTCATAAGGATGACTGGAGGGACCGGGAATTATGCTTGCGAGGGCGAGTTCCTCGGGCAGTGTATCCAGAATTACGACCCGGAAGGCGGTGTCTGTCCCCGTGTTCTGAAAACGAATGGTATAGTCCAGGTCGGTGTTGGGTAAAATGTTGTTCGTTTCACTAAATCCGGCGGGAATGGCTTTTTTGTCGTTAGGGTCAAAAGAGCCAACTACTTCTAGGCAATAGGTTGTCGTGGAGGGATCACCTGAATATTGAGGAAACTGATTTAGGAGGGGAACATTTTCACCCAAACAACCCGCAGTGGTTAGGCTTAGCCATGGCGGCCCCGGAGCCCCTGGCTCCTGCTGTGCGAAAAAATGATAGGAACTCCCATTAAGAGGAAGCCCGATCGGCGGGGTCGTTTCTGCCGGTTCAAGGTCAAAACTGCCTTGTAACCGTAAAACGGCATCCTCAATGATGACGTAATTCAACGGGCCGTCCATATCATTCGTACCAATGTTTTCAATTTGATAGTAGATGCTATCACGATCACAGGTATAGTTTAATTGCAATAGGGCTCCAGTCCAATCCTGGTCAGGTACTGGGCATAAAATATTTGGAGAAGTCATGGCTTCAATACAAAAAACATCTCCCAGCTCAACTCCCTCACAAGGGATGTTAACGTCGAAAGCGAAAGTACCGCATTCGTAAATTCCAAGATCCCCTATGGGGAAGTTGTAAATATTATCACCTACCTCCGTAGCGTTGATCGTCGCATCAACAAACTCAAGAGCCTCGTCTATGGAGATCGTAATACTGGCATCCTCTGCAACGACAGTCCCATTATTACAGTATTTGACGTATACGGAAGCTGACGAACAGGGACGGAAACGATTGCTACTTATTTGTGTTTGCATGAACGGGCATTCTACCAATGCCTTGAGTGGAAAATCTACTCGGCTGGAGTCGAT
>JBGCFZ010000271.1:0-13615 GCA_045110355.1 Lewinella sp.
TTAGCAGGAGCTACACAAGTAGGACGGAGCTTGTCTTCAACAAGTACATCCAACCAGCAGAAGTTTACGTTACCCAGTGCGTCTTCTACACGGAGACCAACGCGAACAACGCCAAGATCATCACAAGTAAGGGTGATCTGAGGACCGTAGAGACCGATAGGCAAGTCGCTGTCGTTAACGCGAGCGATGCTCAGGCTTACACCAGAACAGTCATCGTAAGAACCAGCGTCGATGTTGGAAGGCGTCAGTACGGCGAAACCGTTGTTAGCGCCACCAGCGATGCTGATGTTCAGGCCATCTTCACAGATAGCAACAGGAGGCGTCTGATCTTCTACTACGAAGAAGTAGTCGTCAATGCTGGTGTTACCACACTCGTCAGAAGTGGTGTAACGAAGCAGGTGACGGCCAGCAGGAATAGCGCTGGACAGTTCCGGAGAACCACCAGGTACTACGGTGAAAGCGCCGATTGGAGCACCAGTGTCATCGCCACCAGGGAAGATCTCAGCAGAGATGCTTACGTTGGTGCCAGAACAGTTGTCCACAGCAGATACGTCGTCAAGACGGAGGTAAGCGGCACAGATGTTGCCAGCGTTGGTTCCGAATACAAGGTCGCCATTGGCGTTGGTCTCTACGTTAGGGCCAGTGAATACAGGCTCAGTAGTATCACCAACTTTCACTACCTGAGTGAAGGTGCGAACGTCGCTTGGGTCACACCAGTCGATGACGGTGTAAGTACGAACGAACTTGTAAGTGAATGGGCAAGTAACGATGGGGTCGCCATCAGAGAAAGTAACACCGATGTTACATACAGCCTCACCGTCCATTAGTGGGAAGGTACGGCCAGCGATAGCCAGGAATGGGAAATCCTGAGCCCGTGGTGCTGGGTAATCAGCACGCGTTGGGTTAGCATCTCCACACTGCTCGTAGTTTACTACTTCTTCGATGTTATCAGCATCGAGGTCAGCAAGTGTTGGACGCTCGAAAGTGAGTTCGTAAGAAGCAACAGTTGGAGCATTGCCCTCACCTGCAGCAGCTTCGCAAATTGCGATTTCAGTAGCAGTGAACGTACGCGTGATGAGGATATCATCACAGCTAGGATCATCACCGAAAGTAACGACGTCGTTTACACAAACTTCGATCTCATCTACACAACCATCCGTAAAGGTTGGTACCAGTGGTGCAATACCACCAGCCAGCAGGCGGGCGCGAAGTGCACTGTTCATGGTGCCAAAGATGGTAGAACCGTCATCAGCATCAACAAGGTAGCAACGATCAACAGAAGTAGGGAGGGTAGAAACGTTGTTACCGTCAAAGTCAACACAAAGGAGGTCAACGTCATCAGGAACAGTTGTAGCTACAGGAGAAGTCTTGTCTTCAGCATTAACAGTACCCCAAGTTGTGGTAAAGCCAGTTACTGGGCAAGAGATATCCATTGGATCCCAAACAAAATTGTCGATGAGAACGCCGTTGAAGAAGAAGAAATCACCTGCACCGTCTTCGAAAGTACCGATACGCATTACGTAACCAGGCAAAACGTCTGCAGCAATGGATCCGGCAGCAAATCCTGTGGTAGCGGGAACAACCTCCAGGTCAATGTCCAGGGCGGCAAGTGCGTTTCCTTCAAAGTCGAAGAACGCGAAGAATGTATCACCACCGGTAGCTCCTGCGAAGTCATAGTCCAAAGAGAATGAACCTTGCTCGTTAAACTGAAAATCGATAATGCCTATACCAGTTGAGCCATCAGTAAAGGGAGCACCATCGGTGAGAATAAGCACACCGTCAGAAGGATCATTAGGTGTACCTTGCAGAATGAACGTAGCGTCGATTCCGGGAGTAGCACCAAGTGCAGCAAGAACCGGTCCGTCAGGGTTGTTAACGTAGTCACGAAGACCAATAACGGCAGGGGTTACAACTGGCTCAGTAGAGACAGCATCAACGCGGTAGGTAAAAGTACCACAGCCATCGATGATAGGTCCGTTGCCTTCAACACCGTCTAATACGGTAACCTTGAACAGGCTGTCAGGAGCTGCAATGCCGTCATTGTCGACGTCACGATCTCCTACAAGTACCATGTCTGGAATAATGAGACCTTGGCAGTCATCATTGAGAGTTAGGTTAATTTCACCGATACCGGCGAGGTTTACCTCAAATACAGGACAGTCATCTGTCCCTTGGGCTGCTAACGTCATGCTGAAAAGGCAGCAGATGGCCAACAGTAGCAAATGTCTTGCTTGCTTCATAAGATTACGATTTAAAATTAAAAAAGGTCGCCTCCCGAAGGGGCTAAAAAATATGGTTATACTTAACCAACCCTATTGGATTGATTTATACTTAGGTCACTTTTACCGCGTAAAGCTACTAAGACCAATTGGTACTCACCAAAAATATGTGGAATTTTAAGACAAAAAACCTCATAAGAAGTAAACAAGTCATGGCTAGAAGACTTCAAATGAATCATAATCACTTTGTTTTCAGTGTCAATTGCTCCTTGATCCCCCATTTTGCACCTGCGGCCGCGCCAAAGCAGGTGTCTAACTCTTTTTTCGTGGGGAGGCACTAAAACGGCCCGTCCGGAAATTATCCGAACGGGCCGTCACTGTTACCAGTAAAATCTGGTTTTAGAACCGGAGCGTCACTGTTTCTCCGATTCCACACCCTACTTTGATTTTGTCTCCTGCGTTATGGCCACGCTGGAAAGCTTCACTCTTGATGGGCATAGAACCACGGTAGTTGGCAATACGCCTGTTGGCATCTCCCGACACCTCGCTATCTACACGTTTGGCGTAGTTGTACTTGTCCATAGCCGCAAGTACCGCAAGACGCTGTTGGTAGGAGTCCCCACAGCTGCTACCAAGGCGAGCGTAGATATCACCAATCATCAGGTAAGGTTTGCCCCAACTCGGGTTCAGTGCAGCTGCTTTGTTGGCATTAGTGCGAGCAGAACCGTACTGCTTCAACTTACCAGACTGTACGGAAGCAATTTGGTAGTAAGCCTTAGCTTTCTTTTCATCAGTATCTGCTCCCTCGATAGCATCTTCATAGCGCTTGATGGCCCCGGCATAGTCGCCTTCATCCATAAGAATGCTGGCATCGTAGAGTGGGTTAAGCCGGCGACGCTCTACTTCCTGCTCATCTTTGAGACTGGCGAACATGGCATCGTAGGTAGCCTGTACCATTTTCACATCCTCATCGGTTTCTTCACAACCTTGCTCCTTCAGCTTGGTCAGGATGTACTTTACAATTTCGTAATCGGTCTTGTTCTCTTCGAACTTAGGCATCAGCTCTCCCTTGAAGTAGTCACAGTCAAAGATTTGATCCGCGAATTCCAGTACACTTGCGTCAAGGTTAGCCTTAGCGTCCTCGAAGTACTGTTGGTAGGTACCGCCTTTTTCAATGTTGGCGTCAGCAAACTTGCTGGCCTGATCGTACAGCTCCCGAACCCGGGCATTATCGATCTTCTCCGTCTTGAAGTAGTAGTTCAACAACTGGCCGAGGGGGGCAAGTACAATGTACTCCGTGTCGTTTCCACCTTTATCCATGGCCATTTCCAGCACTTCAATGGCTTCCATGCTGTACCCCTGGAGGTAGAACATATCGTATCCCTTACGTCCGAGGAGGTAGGCTTCGGCATCCGGGTAGCACTTTAGTTCCTCATCATAGAAGGACAACAGCTTAGTCTGGTACTCCTTCTTTTTAGCCGCATCCGTTGCTTTGGAGGCTAAAGCACGGTAGAACAACCGACCGTCCCGGTAATGGAAAGGGCGCTGCCCATCAGCTGCGGGTGCGATGGTATAAGCGATCTCCCAGTTGGAGAAGGCATTGTCAAATTCTTCAGCAGACATAGTGGATAGGTCCGTCTTGCCTTTCACGAAGTTACGGTAAGCAACGTGGGCATTTTCAGCCTTCTCTTTATCAGTAGAATCGTTCCAGTTAGCACACTGAGCATTCAGCATACTTGCTGAGGCAGTGAGAACCAGCAGCAGAGCGATGGTGCGGATGAAAGTTTGCATGTTGGTTTTTTTTAATTGAGTTTACGTTTGAAGAACCATGAGTTGTCGTTAAGCGAGAAGCCCATGGTGAATTGTACATAGTTTTCGTCCAGGACGTTTGGAACCCCAAACTTACCAAATTCCACCGCAAGGTCAACAAAAGAGATTTGTTGGCGCGGTAAACGGAAAGGAAGCCCTACTCCCAGCGTAACGGCGTTCCGTCTTCCCTGGATATTGGCATCGTTTTCATTTTGTATCGTTCGGCCGTCTTGTTCGAGCCTAAAGCCGGCCCGGTAACGTATGCGTTGAGCAAATTTATTATAAGAATTGGCATTCGGTATATACTGGATGCCGAAAGCTATCCGATTGGCGTCTACAAGCTGGTCAGGTTGTGCATCGTTCTGGAAGTTACCGAAAGCACGGTTGCCGTATTCAACGCCGACAAAGAAGCGATTAACATTCTCAAAGGCCAAGCCAACAGAATAAGTAGACGGCAAGGTAAGCGTACCTTTCTGACCTGATTCAGAAATCAGGGTGTCGAGGACGAAGAGCTGATTGTTCGGGCTGAAGCGGCGAAACAACGTACTGGCGTCAGTATTCAGGTCTCGCCCAATGTTCCCATTAAGGCCAACGATGATACGTTTGCCGTTAGGCAACATTTCCCCTTTATCGTTCTCCGATTTGAAGTTGTAGGTATACTGTAAACCATACCCGAGGCTGGTTCCGCTAACGGCATAATCCTCGACGAGCTCACTGGCCAGCGACTCGGTAATGTCGTCGAAAGACACGATCCGGCTGTTGGTGATCTTGCCAAAATTATAATTGACATTCACCCCAGCAGAGAGGAACTTCCAGCGGAAGGCGGTTGACCAGGTAAAGCGGTAAGTTCCTCCCGTCCCCTTAAGGGTATTGGAGGTCTCGCCAAACTCGGCACTGTTCTCCCGTATCTCAAGATCATAACCTACGTTATTAGTTGGTCGTAAAGTAAAGGCCATACCACCGTTCCAGATGTTTTGCTGGCGTTCCAGGTTCAGACTGATCGGGTTACGCAGCGGAAAACCTAAAGAGAGGTAACGCATATTACCCTGCCAGGTATTGGCACTTCCGTTGCTGTCAGAAAGTTTGGCCGAACGGCCAAAGCCGCCGACTTCAAAACTTGTCGACTGCAAACTCGCCAGCGTTGCCGGGTTTTCAATATTTAGGTGAAAAGCATTCTGGTAAGTGCTTTCCAGGCCTCCCATACCACTCTGAGCGGCAAAGAACTGGTCAACAGGGTTACCGAGGCCGAAACGGCTTAGTGGACTGTTCAGCTTAGGCCGAATGTCAACAAAGTCCGTTACCTGACTATGAGCCACGTTGCCCGAGATCCCGCAAAGAAGCAGGAGTAGCAATGGGAGCAGACTTGGTTTACGATTCGTTTTGAACATAGTATGACAATATTTGATTGAGCCCGCGCAGGACCAGATTGGGGTAAATACTAAAGGGAACACTAAGTTTTTCGGCTAACCAATCTGCATCTCCTCCAGTAAGGAGTAATTGCATTTCGGGAAAATCGATCAATAAACGATGGTACAGCCCTTCCACTTCATATACCAGGCCCATTTGCCCGCCATGACGAAGCGCTTTATCCGTAGAGGTGCCTACCCTACCCTGAGTTGCCGCAGGTTCGGGAAAAGGTAACCTTGCCGTAAAGTGATGCATAGCCTGGAGTCGCATGCGCATACCGGGGCTGATGTTTCCACCGAGGTAGGTTTGCATTCCATCAATCAGATCGATGGTCATACAGGTACCGGCGTCAACAATCAGTCTGGCCGGAACCTTTTCGGGCGCGAACGCAGGTGCAGAAGAAGGTTGCAGGGCAATGCTGCCTGCCACCACTGCAATACGGTCTTGCCCCAGCGTTTCCATCGTTTCATAGTTGGAGGCGAAAGGAAGTGCCAGGTTAGGCCCCAGTGCAAGCACCGTTCGTTGATCAGTGTTCCATTTATCCGTCCACTTAGTGGGTGGCACGTTTGCCACCGTGGAATAGATGATGTTTTTTACCCCATGGTTGGTTACCAGCCGGTCCGCCACTTCCCATTCCTGGTCCGTAAAGCGGGCTACCGGCCCGATCAGCTCTCCGTCGAGGAAGACTGCGGCTTTGACCGCAGAATTGCCAATATCGATGGCGAGTTGATGATCAGTGGTTGTTCCCATCACATGATAGTCAGCCATAAGACGTACAGGCAGATGCCTTAGGTTCTTAAGCCAACGTTAAAAATTTTGTTTAATGCTTAAAGTGGCGAATTCCAGTGGTCACCATCGCCATATTCCTTTCATTACATGCGGCGATGGAGTCTTTATCCCGAATTGACCCTCCAGGCTGGACAACTGCCGTTACACCTGCGTCATGGGCAATTTCCACACAATCGCTGAACGGAAAAAAGGCATCGGAGGCCATTACCGAACCGGCTACTTCAAATCCGAAGACACCTGCTTTAACGATGGCCTGCTTAAGTGCGTCAACCCTACTGGTCTGCCCACACCCCATGGAGATCATTTGCCCGTCCTTAACCAAGGCGATGGTATTACTCTTAAGGTGCTTTGCACATTTATTGGCAAACACCAGGTCAGTCACCTCCTCAGTGGTTGGCTTACGATCTGTTACAACGGTAAAGTCTTCGGCCCCCTCAGTCTTAAGGTCGGTGTCTTGAACGACAACGCCGTTAAGTAATGTCTTGAAGCTACGCGTCTGTTGTTCCAGGTGGTGATATTGCAACAGAATGCGCTTGCCTTTTTTGCTGAGCAGTTCAAGTGCCGCGTCGGTGAAATCCGGAGCAATGAGTACTTCGTAAAAAAGCTTATCTATTTCCTGCGCCGTAGCCAATTCAACCGGCTTATTGGTGATCAGGATACCGCCAAATGCAGAAACATTGTCGGACGCCAACGCGGCCTCCCAAGCTTCCACCTGACTCTTACGCACCGCCATACCACAGGCATTCGTATGTTTTAGGATGGCAAAAGCCGGATCTCCACTTTCAAACTCCCGCATGATGCCCACCGCAGCATCAATATCGACCAGGTTGTTATAACTGATCTCTTTACCATTGAGCTTTGTGAACATCCCCTCCATTCGTCCGAAGAAAGAAGCCTTTTGGTGGGGGTTCTCACCGTACCGCAAGGGAGTAGCATGCATCTCGCTTACCTTGAAGGCCGGCAGGCCTTCGTCTTCGTTAAAGTAATTGAAGATCGCCGTATCATAATGACTACTCACGGCAAAAGCCCGACGAGCAAGGTTGCGACGGTCCATCAAGTCAGTCTCTCCACCTTTCTGATCCAGGATATGCTGAATCGTAGGGTAGTCATCCCGACTGGGAACGATCACCACGTCCTGGTAGTTTTTCGCTGCTGCGCGGATCAGCGCGATACCACCAATATCGATTTTTTCGATGATCAACGCTTCTTCTTCCGTATTAGCTACGGTCTCCTCGAAAGGGTAAAGATCAACGATGATCAGATCGATTTCAGGAATATCGTACTTGGAAAGTTGTCCCAAGTGATCCGGCTCCCGACGAGCAAGAATACCACCATGTACTTTTGGGTGCAAAGTCTTCACTCGTCCATCAAGAATGGAAGGATACCCCGTTAGGTCTTCTACCGGAATTACCCCGATCCCACGATCCCGAATGAAAGTTTCAGTACCGCCGGTACTGTAAATGGTAACCCCCTGCTGATGCAGTGAATCGACGATGGGTCCCAGTCCGTCTTTGTGGTAAACGGAAACTAGGGCCGATTTAATTTTCCTCTCGCTCATAGAAGGCTTGCGGTTTTGAGGCGCAAAGGTAAGCAAATAGTCAAGGAGTCAAAGCGTCAGGGAGTCAAAGAGTAGCTGCCGCACGGGGATGCTCGCTGGTGCTCGTCAGTGTAGTGATTAAGCTTCAGATCCCTAAACTATCTGACGACTTGACTCTTTGACTATCTGACTAATTGACTCCCAATACCCACCCCTCGTGTCGCAGCACCCGTTTGCGTTGTTGCTTTGTTAGCCCTTCCGGTCCTTCTAGCCAACCAACCAGATTTCCCGATACTTGCTCAGACTGTAACCACTTAACGTAAGCTCTCACCTGGGCCCGATCCGTAATGCTGTCTTTCCCCGTCAAAGGAACAAGACTGGGGTATATTTCTGCATGCACCACCACTGGCCCTTCTGGCAGCTGCTTCGCAAATTTTGTTTCAAAAGGCCATACGTAGCTATTTGACGCCAACTTAGTATCACCGAAGCAAAGTTCGTGTACCCTGGGGATGCCCAACAGCGCCTGACTACCAACACTCCCGACATAAGCCAGTTTCCAGCCCGGCTGCATTTTAGGCACCCTGAGTTCCACCAACCGCTTTTCTGCCAGCACCGCTCTTTTATTGATGACGGGATAGCTGAAATCCTTTTTCGCCCCCAGGAAGATTCCACTCTGCCCAATCGGTACACCCCAAAACGGACCGGACCCGACACTAATCCTCCGGTTCAGTTCCGCGCCAACCGTAAATCGGTTATTAGCGTTGTTCGAATGGTCCAGCGTCAAACGGGAAATGAGTTTCCAGATGCGGTACCACGGTGGCTTCTTTTTTAACTTGAGTGCTTTGGCCAGGCCCTTAGGATAACCAAGAACGAAATCCCAACCAACCAGTACTCGTTTTCCCGCTTTGTGCAGTACACCCAAACGGCGAGTCACATAATCTACGCAAGCTTGGCGGGTACGAAAATACCGCGTGGTCACCCTACCCGTAGCACTGCCCTCCCCTACCCAAACAGCATCTTTCGATGGCCGGACCGGGCTCGGCCGGTTGCGGGAACTCCAGTCAACAATAATGAAATGGTCAAATGCTTGCAAAATCTTGGGCTTGAATAGCCGAAGGTACTTTGCGTTAACTAAAGGTCAAGAGGAAGCGATGATAATTTTAGGCGTCTAAACATCTACAGCCTAGGCAATAACTCCGTACAAGGCTTCCTTTTTGGCAGCTATCTCCTTGGAGGTCAGGTAGTCGTCATACTCAAGCAAACTATCAATCATCCCTTCAGGTGCAATTTCGATGATCCGGTTAGTAGACGTTTGTACAAGTTTATGGTCATGGCTGCTCATTATGAGGCTTCCCTTAAAGTCCACAAGAGCATTGTTCATGGCCGTAATCGATTCCAGATCCAGGTGATTGGTCGGTTCATCGAGTAGCAAAAAGTTGGGAGAGTTCAACATCATTTTGCTCAGCATACAACGTACTTTTTCTCCGCCGGAGAGTACGCTGGAATCTTTGTGAACTTCTTCTCCTGCAAACAACATCCGCCCCAAAAAGCCACGGATAAACTGCTCGTCCTTATTTTGGGAGTATTGGCGCAGCCATTCCACCAGGTCCAGGCCATTAGCCGCCTGAAAAAATTCAGCGTTTTCATTAGGCAGGTGCTGGAAGCTGATTGTTTGTCCCCACTCAATCGTGCCGCTATCCGCTTCGGTCTCCCCCGCCAACACTTCATAAAACGCCGTCAGAGCGGTTGCCTCGGAAGACAACAGCGCGATTTTATCCTTGCTGTTCATCGTGAAGGATATGTTGCTGAAAAGTACCGTTCCGTCCGGAGACTTTTTGCTGAGGTCTGTAACTTTCAGAATCTGATCTCCAGGCTCGCGCTCAGGCTGAAAAGCAATGAAAGGGTACTTTCTGGAACTTGGCTGAATCTCGTCAATATTAAGCTTCTCCAGTGCCTTCTTCCGGCTTGTTGCCTGTTTGGATTTCGAGGCGTTGGCCGAGAATCTCTGGATAAATTCCAGCATTTCGGCACGCTTCGTTTCCATTTTTTTGTTCTTGTTCGCCCGTTGCTGCAGCGCCAGTTGGCTCGATTCGTACCAGAAGGTATAGTTACCAGTATAAATATTGGCCTTCTGCCGGTCGATATCGACAATGTGCGTACAGACCATGTCAAGGAAGTAACGGTCGTGACTTACGATAATGATCGTGTTTTGGAAGTCAGCCAGAAAATCTGCCAGCCAGTGTACCGTTGGCGCGTCGAGGTCGTTCGTAGGCTCATCAAGGAGAAGCATATCGGGGTTGCCAAACAGTGCTTGTGCCAGCAAAACCTTTACCTTTTCAGGTCCGCTGATTTCCTCCATCATCTTATAGTGAAGGCTTTCTTTGATGCCCATGTTCGAAAGCAGCTCGGCGGCATCGGAGTCAGCCGTCCAGCCCCCCATTTCGCCGTACTTGTTTTCCAGTTCCGCAGCACGCATACCATCAGCCTCCGTGGCTTCAGGATTCATGTAGATGGCGTTCTTTTCCTGTTCCATTCCGTACAGTTCTTCGTGGCCCATCTTTACCGTATCCAGTACGGTATGCTCCTCAAAACCAAAGTGATTCTGGCTCAAAACAGCCATCCGGTTGCCTTTCTCCAAACTCACCTGACCCCGCGTCGGATCCAGCTCTCCGGAGATCACTTTAAGGAAGGTAGATTTACCAGCACCGTTGGCACCAATGATGCCGTAGCAATTTCCGTGTGTAAACTGCAGGTTCACCTCATTAAAGAGGACACGTTTACCAAATTGTACCGTCAGGTCATTTACATTCAACATAAAGCAGAGCGTTTTGCGGCCGCAAAATTACGCCTTTTTATTTTGGTGAAAAAGTCCTTGTTGGCAACTTGGAATGAGCGGCCCTTTAAATGAGGTAAAAGGAAGCAGCATCAGGGCGCGGCCGCAGGTGCAAGGGGGAGGACAACAGTGCAAAGGAAAGGACCTGTCATTGCGCCTTTCATCCCCTCCTTGCACCTGCGGCCGCGCCAAAAAAAGCCCCTTACCTCCGGCGAAAGAGATAAGGGGCTGATTCCTGAATGCAGGAAAGAGGCTTAGTTGATGATTACCCGGTGGGTTTCCGTTTGATCACCAACGCCCATGCGTACGAAGTATACGCCTGCGGGAACACCGTTAGACGGGAGGTTGATTACCCCCGTGCCAGGCTGCAGGAAGGTACGTGGCCCAACCGCATTTCCCCGGACATCAATCAGCTGAATACTGACGTCCCCAGCATTATTTGCTTCTTCCGTCATTTCAACATGGATCATGCCTTCGCGTGCCGGGTTAGGGAAAATCCGGCCTAAGGAACTGGTCAGGCCGGCGAGCTGTAATTCAACTACGTTGGACATCATATCGCCGTAAACAGGATCAATCATCCGTACGCGGTAGAAGGTCCGCCCGGCTAACGGGCTGACGTCGTTCTGGCGGAACATCGCCATATCATTGCCCGACACGAAGGCGGGAACGGAGACATCGGCGATGGGAAGGAAATTACGAGCATCAACGGAGCGTTGCAGTTCGAATTCATAGTCCGTTCCATCGAAGGGGACTTGCCACTCAATGGCCACTTCACGGGCCTGGAGATTATTCACCGAACCATCGGCTCTCAGGTTTCCGCCACAACGGTTAGGGTTATTCACCACCGCTACATTGAACACCTGGGTACTGGTACAACCATTACGTGTAACCGTTAGCGTTGCACTGAAAGAACCGAAGGTTGCCCAGGTCGTTGCGACCGTTGGGGTGGTAGCGCTTTCCACGCTGGAGGATCCGGTAAAGTTCCAGGAAATACTGGCTCCGTTACCGGGGTTGACCGCCTGGAAGATGGCTTCCTCACCTACACAAACCACATTCGGGCCGCTGACCTCCGCTACTGCATCATCCCCGACGTCAACCGTCAGGACGTTGCTCTCGAGGTAGTTACAGTTGTCCCGGCGCACACAGCGGGTAAAATAGGTTGTTTGATAAACCGGACCGGGTGCGTAATTCGGGCTATTTGAGTTTGGCAGTGCCTGCCAGAAGGTGATGTCCTGGTTAGGATCTTCCACGTTGAACATCCAGAGGTACTGAATCTCACCTTCTCCTCCGGTGGCGGGGGCGATCTCGATGAACGGCTGCGGCACGTTGCCTGGTCCACAGACTTCCTGGCTGGAGGCGATGGTACCCGGGTTAATGATGTTCGAGATACAAGGAACAATGAACCCTGCATCGATGGTCAGGTCCATTTCATCCGGCCCTACGGTGTAGAATCCAGTCATCATCATGCCGCCCATGATATCACTGTCCGTTTCATCATCCCCGGAATCTCCGGTGGTTGGCAGGAAGCCGTCCGGAGCTTCGAAGGTCACTTTGTACGTTCCTGGCGGAACGAAGAACATGTACATACCCGTTTCGTCGGTGAAGGCCATATCCATGTAGGTGCCGTCCTGGCTGGTCACGATGGCTTTAACGCCTTCGATGCCTGGTTCTCCGGGGTCTTGCTGTCCGTTGCCGTTGGTGTCTTGCCAAACGAAGTCGCCGATCTTAGCGGGGCAGTCGTCAATGATGACGATGGTACGTTCGGCACTTGGGATACATTCATCTTCATCGGTGGGGATAAACGATGCTTCAATCACATTTTCACCAAGCGGTAAAGCAGAGGGATCTATTTCAGTTACGGGAACGCCGTTAATGGTAAAGGTTGTTGTACCCGGCAGATTCTCACCATTGATTCGTCCCAAGCCATCTAGCGAAAAGACGTCATCAAAAACACACAGCTGTTCTGGTGGTAGTTCTACGAAACGGATTTCCGGGTAGAAACACTGGTTACCGATTTCAAGCGTATAAGCGCCGTTGGTCAGTACCGTTGTGTATTCGAAGCTATCAATCAGCAAGAATTCAAAAGAGTAGATGGCTACGTTGCCATCCCGTACCTCCGTCTGAGGGATTACCGTTCCTACTGGAACGGGGGTTGGCGCGAGTGGCGGGTCGGGGCTGTCCAGGAAGAACATATTTGAATTCGAGAGGATGGTCCACGTTTGCCCAGGGCTGGCGGTTACTTCCAGTATTTCGGTAAACTGACCATCAAAGTCCGTCGTGTTATTGTCCAGACAGTTACAGGGGTCTGCAATTGCTCCACCTGGCTCGGCGAAGAAGCCGGCATCTACGGTCATGTTAAACTCGCCGGGCGACAGCGTGTACTGCTGGGTCATGCCGTTCATGGCTGGATCGCCGTCGCTATCTGAAGCGTCGTTTCCAGCATTAGCAATAGTGCGGATACCGCCCGGTGCTTCGATGAAAAGTACAGAGTAAGTTCCTGGCTCAAGCCCCATGAAGGAGTAGAAACCATCCATATCTGTACGCGTAGAGTCAATGATGACGCCAGCCGCGTTTTTCAAGTAAACCGGGTAGTCGGAGATACCAGGTTCACCATCGTCCTGTTGGCCGTTCACGTTGAAGTCTTCCCAGACGAAATCTCCGAGGCCGGCAAGTGCGCGGAGCGTACCTGTACATTCGGTCGTACAGCCAGAGAAGTCCGTAACGGTGACGGAGTATGTTCCTGCCGCCAAATCACTAATAGTAGGCGTTGTTGCGTTATTACTCCACAAGTAGGTGTAGGGCTGAGTTCCTCCATCAACATTGACAGAAAGTACACCGTTGGTGCCGTCTGTAGACTGCTGATCGACAACAACCTCACAAGTCAACTCCGGCAATTCATTGAGGAGAATACTAGCGGTTACATTTGTACAGCCATTTTGGTCGGTAACCGTGACCGAGTAGGCACCGGCAGTAATATTTTCGATTGCGTTTCCGGTAGTGCCGTTGCTCCACAGGTAAGTG
>JBGCFZ010000272.1:0-4748 GCA_045110355.1 Lewinella sp.
CCATATCCAGCGGTGCTACCGCCACAGAATCCAGAATGTCAAATTTACGCTGGCGTAAAAGGTCTTCCAGGAAGAGCTGATAGTCGGCATTGCTTACTTCGGCTTCCTGAATGAAAAAACCGCGGATGCTTGTCTTTTTAACGCCCTGGGTAGATCCTTCCGGCGTTTGAAGTTCCAGCGTTCCGTCAGGGATGTAGGCGGTGCTTTTATAGATGTCTTTAGCTCTTAGTCCCGGGTTGTTACTGGCAAGTTGTGGCGGGGCATCTGCTCCACTCAAAAATCGATACACCTCCTCCTGCTTGCCAGCTCTTTGGGCAATGGTATGGATAAGGGGCAATATTTTCGCAAACGGACCGTCCCAAACCTGTTGCTTTTGTTCATGCAGTTCTAGCAAAGCTGGTAAGTAATTCGGGTTGAGCTGATCGGCCACGGCCTGCGCTGGGCTGTCGGCCAGGGGCAAGGTGAGCGCCTCCAACCGCCAATTGTCGGCATAGTTCTTGGCCAATAAGCCGATGTTGTCTACTTCACTGGTGCTGTACTGCAGGGTTAAGCCCGTTAGGTACAGGCGGTCAGCTGGCAGGTTGGGCAGATGCTGCTGGCCGGTGGCCGCATAGAAGATCGGCCGTTTTTGGGTGGCCAACTGCTCCAACAGGCCGGCCACATCAGCGGGTTGGCTGGCAAATAATTCATCTATGCCCAGCGCTGCTTTTACGTGTGTTTGGTAGTTGCCAAAGCCCATCAATACTGGTAAGCTAATGACCAATACGTCGGTCCGGACCCCGTAGGCAGATTGCAGTAACCACGAGGGATAAGTGTCCGCATCGCCGTGCGTAATCAGTATGCCGTTAGGGACTACCGACATCAATTGATTGTAGTTGTAGTCCATCACCCCTCCGGGAATAGGATCTGCCACGTGCATCTTG
This sequence comes from Lewinella sp., assembly GCA_045110355.1. Classification (GTDB taxonomy): domain Bacteria; phylum Bacteroidota; class Bacteroidia; order Chitinophagales; family Saprospiraceae; genus Neolewinella. Next base: position 924 of record JBGCFZ010000272.1, read on the forward strand.
CGGAGCATCTCATTCCGTAGCTCTGGCTTGTTTTCGATCTCGTAATAAGCGACCAGCGCCTGGTATGCTTCGTGACGATCCGGAGCTGCCGCATGTGCCTGAAGGAGCTTTTGCCAGCGCGTAACGAGGTCCTGGTCTTCAACGAAGTTGAGGTAATTCCATACAAAACCCGCATGATCCAGTACTGGTCGGGCCTGTTTAACAATTGCCGACAGGTCGTAGTCTCCGCTACCAAAGCGATTGCTATAATGCGCCGTTTTATAGTATTGATACCAGGTATCTTCTTCCGCACAGTCTCCTAAAGCGATCAATTGCCAATCCTTTGCCTGTTGATCATAAAATTCACCGTCGTGTCGGGCGTGCATTTGATCGACAAAAGGTGCTGGGTATAGGTTCGGCATTGGGTCATTCGCAGCAACCGCCTTCAGGGCAAAAGAAATTCCAAGCAGCAGGATTATTAAGCTTCGCATCGGGTCATTTTGGTAGGGTGTACACCAGGCTTGTCCATCCGTTCAATTACGGGCATCTTTTTCTGGGCGCGGACGCAGGTGCAAGGGGAAAGTAATGGGGCAATGAAACTAAGTTTACGGTGACCACTAGGCCGTTTCATAAGTTTTGCTGCTAAAATAGGACCAATCGGAATGCGCTATCGCGTAGCGATTATCCTTAGTGATTACCCCGTACGTAGTGCGGGGTAATCGCCATCCGTCATCGTAAATGGATTGCCTGCGGCAATCAACGGTAAGCCGTCAGACAATTTACCGGGGACTTTATCACCGGTAATCACTAAGGGGAAGTCGCTACGCGACAACTGCGCCAAAAATTAATGTTCTTACTAAGCATCAGACCCTAAACCAGTTCCTTATGAAACGATCTATTCTTAGTTCGTCTGCCGGCTTTAGCTAATGCACCAAACGCACCCAAATAGCCGAAGCAGGGAAATTTTTACTAAATTTTGCCACGATATCAGTATAGGTCCGGTCATAACAGTACAAACCCTAAACCAAATGCGCCCAATATTCCTATTAACACTGTTACTACTTGTCCTCGCCGGCTGTCGGGAGGAAGGCATTAGTACGACAACTACCGTGACGGGGACGATTCCCGATCCGGTAGTTGTTATGGCTTCAGTGACCACGGTGGTCGTTAACCAAAATGGTACTCCCCTGGATGACGCCACCATTACGGGGATCGGAACTACCTCTCGGCAAAACCCTGATGGCTCTCTTACAATTGATGCCGGTAGCCTGAACTCAGATGGTACCGTAGTAACGGTTTCCAGCCCGGGCCACTGGCCCGAACGGCGGCTGCTTATGCCCGCTGGCGACGGTCAATTCGTCGAAACCTTCGTCCTGGAAGAGAAAGTCAAGGCCGGAGAGATGGACCCCACAGCTGGCGGCAGGATTGACTTGGCAGATAACTACTCCGTTAGCCTGCCCGCCAACGCTATTGTTACTGATGAAGCGGGTAATCCCTACACCGGCCTCGTTGAGGTATACCTTAACCACGATGCCCCCGAAGATCCCGTCGAGATGCTCAACAGCCCCGGAAACATGCTTGCCCAAATGGCCGACGGTAGCCTGGCCAACCTCGAAAGCTTCGGCATGATGGACATTGCCCTCGAAGCACCAGACGGGGCTCCGCTGTCGCTGGATCCGTCTACCCCCGCTGAGGTGCGGATGCCTTTGAAAAACACGACTACGCCTACGGCACCCGATCAGATTGACTTCTGGCAATTAGCATCCGATGGTTACTGGCAACCCGCAGGCACGGGCAATAAGGGCGACGACTGCTACATCGTTTTCATCGTTGTCGGTGGAGGATACAATGTTGACGTCCCCAGGCCCGCTGGCCAACTTTGTGGTCGACTGGTAGACGATGGCGGATTCCCACTGTCACACACCGCCTTCAGCGTGAACCTCGCCGGCGGTTTATCTTGCTGGAATTCTTTAACAGACTGCAACGGAGAGTTCTGTGCCTGGGTGGCTGCCGACGCTGACCTGGAAATCATCGTCCAGGAGGAGTGCCTCACCAGCGAAGTCATTGTACCCATTGCCCCGGTTGCCATCGGCAACCGATTCTCCGCCGGCGACCTCTCCGTTAACCTTAGCGTCTCCGCTTTTATGGCCAGTATCACGGATTGCAATGGCTCCGGATTACCCAACCTGCCCCAAACGGAAATATGGGCCAATGGCTACGGTGATCAGAATGGTAAGTTCGTTAGCTTCCAGCCCGACGGGGGGGCTTTCGTCTCCGTGGTGAACTGTGATGATGAAGATGTTTTAGTGCAGGCGTTTACCCGGGATTACCGGGCCGCCTCCCCCGTGTTTCGTAGAAGTGCTACGGACGCAACACCTCAAACCCTGCAAGTATGTGGCGACCTTGAAGCCGATGAATACTTCACTCTTAGTATTGATGGTGTAGCCATCACCATCACGGAGCTGGCCCCGATTTACTGGCCCGGCAACGGTAACTTCAACTGGCTGGTGCGTGCAGCAGGTATCCTCGACGGAGAAGAGTACAGCTTACTGTTCAACTTCTCCACACCAGCAGTTGGGGAGTTTTCCAGCGGTAACGTTATGGCGGCCATCTACCGGCTGAATCCTGGTCAAGAATACGGCGAAGGCAGGGTGTATGTTGATCCGGTGCAAGGACTTGTCGTAACCGGAACCTCAACTGGTACAAACGGTGAGGTATTTGAAGGGAGTCTTACCGTTATGATGAACCTGCAAAATGACGCTACGCAGATCGTAGAAGCGGTCAACTTACCGGTCACGGCCACATTCCGGATCAAACTATGAGCCGGCCGATGACACTGGCCACCATTATCGAAGGTTGCCGCAGGGAGGAACGGCAGTTTCAACGCGCCCTGGTTGATCGGTTCAGTCCACAACTGTTCACCATTGCACGGCGGTATTTACCCGATCATGCACACGCGCAGGACGTCCTGCAGGACAGCCTGGTCAAAATCCTGACAAAGATTCACCAGTATTCCGGTGGAGGTTCTTTTGAAGGGTGGATGTCCCAAATTGTAGTCAACACTGCACTCAGCCGGTTGGACCGAAAATGGATGCGGCGTGAGGTGTGTACTGAATTCCCCGCCAGGGATGCCGTCATCGAGCCCTACATTATCGACCAACTTGCCACGGAAGACATCATGCGATGTGTAGCCCAATTACCCGAAGGGTATCGGCACGTATTTAACCTGTTTGCGGTAGAAGGGTACCGCCATCGGGAGATCGCCCAGATGATGAACATTGCCGAGGCGACCAGCCGGTCTCACTACGCCCGCGCACGACAACTGCTGCGCAACATTTTAACTAATCAAAAAAACGGTCTGCGCCATGTCAAATAGACCATTTGAAGAACAACTACGAGAGCGCCTGGGCCAACACCCCACGCCGCTTGATCTCGACGCCTTGTGGGACAAAGTAGAACCCCGATTGCCCCAAAAACGGGAACGCATCCTGCCAATTTGGATCTGGAGCATATCGGGTCTGGCTTTACTGGCCAGCCTTTTATTCTGGTACTACGGCCAGCGCACGGACCTGGCACCAACGGCTGTGGGAGCAACACCGAAGGTGGTCGCTTTGGCGGAAGCATCCGCTTCTGAAACCTCCGAAACAACCAGCATTACTCTGAACCCGGACAGCCCAGTCCAAGAAGTTCGTCCAACGAATACCACTGAGGTAATTACTTCCAGGAACGAGTCTCCCGGTTTGCTCCTTCAACCTGCTGCTGCACCTGCGGCCGCGCCCGAAAAAAATGGGGATACTGCCTCTGCTATTGCCCTGCCTGATCGAAACTTAGTAACCGTTGCCAACC
>JBGCFZ010000273.1:0-16535 GCA_045110355.1 Lewinella sp.
ACTTTCATTACCGAGAAGGTCTCTGAAATCAAAGGAAACCTGAAGAATACCGTTGGTGAACTCGAAGAACGGCGCACCCCTCAGGCCCGGGCCATCCAGCAACGCGCCATGACGGGGCTCAACGACCTGGCCCTGATGCTCAGCGAAAGCATGGAAAACATGCAACAGCAAATGGCGGGCATGATGGCGGGCGATCAGCAGTGCGAAAGCCCCGGCGAAGGAAAAGGGAACAAGCCCGGAAAACCAAGTTCCAACCCCGGAAGCGACAGCCAACGTAGCCTTAACGATGCCATGGAAGGGATGAAGGAAGGCCTCGAGAAAGGAAAAGGTGAAGGCGGTTCGGCTAAAGAATTTGCCGAAATGGCTGCCCGTCAGGCAGCGTTACGAAAAGCCCTGGAAGCCAAGCAAAAAGCCAAACAACAAGGTGGTGAAGGCACCGACCCTGAACTGCAGGAAATGATCGATAAGATGAACGAGGCGGAAGAAGACCTCGTGAATAAGCGACTCACCAGTGAGATGATGAGCCGCCAGCAGGAGATTTTGAGTAAAATGCTCGACCACGAAAAAGCGGAACGTCAGCAGGAGATGGACGAAAAGCGTAAATCCGAAACAGCACAGCAACGTCGTAAGGAATTACCTCCAAGCCTGGAAGAGTACATGAAAAAGCGTCGGGCTGAAATAGAAATGTTCAAGCGGGTAACGCCAGAACTAAATCCCTACTTCCAGGGATTGGTCGATGAGTATTTCCGGTCCTTGCGCGGGAATTAGACGCTATGCTGTTAGTGTAAATGACCAGCTCTAGTCATAAGACAAATAAGCAATACCGACTTGTGTTACCCTGTAAGCGTAATGTTTAATACGCTGAGGGGCATCTAGGAGGAAACAAGCGCAGCGAGTTTCCTCCTATTTTGTTTTTCGACCAGCGAACCTTATACTTGTTATTGCGTAGTTAATGTGTAATGTGGTGTGACGTTTCCCTTTTTGTGCGTCTACATCTTGTAAGTCAACCGATTACAACCTTTTCTTGTGGTCGTGATGTTTAATTAAAAAGTCTTCCCCTTTGTCATCAGTCAGAACTCAAACAGCTCAAACATATATGCTTAAGCTAGCTTCGGATCCCAGTAATATTAATAAGGTGGAAGGTTATGTGAATCAAATTGCTGATCGCTACCAACTTGACCAGGAAAAACACGCCAATCTTTTGATTAGCCTGACGGAAGCGGTCAATAACGCCATCATCCACGGTAACAAACAGGACCGGACTAAAACGGTAAGCATCAAATTGGCCCAAACCCGCAACGGCCTCGCCGTACGGGTAACCGACCAGGGCCGTGGTTTCAACTACGATAAATTACCCGATCCAACGTCTCCTGAACGTCTTTGCGAATGCGGCGGGCGAGGCGTATTCCTGATGAACCAGCTTTGTGATAAGCTACGCTACATTAATGGTGGCACTACCGTCGAAATGCAGTTCCGCCTGAAGTAATGGCGTCCGAAATTTTGTTCCACGTTGAAGAAGGGGGGCTGGCGCTTCCTGAGAATCTCCACGCTGTAACCAGTCAATGGATCGATTCCGTTATCGTAAAAAGGGAAGGGAAAGCTGGGGCCATCAATTATATTTTTTGTGGAGATGATTACCTCCATCAAATGAACGTGGAATTCCTGAGTCATGATACCCTGACGGACATCATCACTTTTCCGTACGAACATTTCCCCCTTGTTTCCGGAGATCTTTTCATTTCTACGGAGCGAGTGGCCGATAACGCCACTGATCGGAAAATCAGTTATTCGGAAGAATTACACCGAGTCATCATTCATGGTATTTTGCACCTTTGCGGACAGGGAGATAAAACCGAGGCGGAGGCGACGGAAATGCGACAGCTGGAGGATTGGGCTTTGGGTTTACGTCCTCCCGTGCTGTTGAAGCATTAGGGCGGGGGCGCAGGATGCAAAGAAAGTTTTCAAGTACAATGTACTTACGGCGCCTAACTAATCGTAAATCCCCAAACCCTTGTCCACCAGATACCCATAGATTTTCCACATCTTTGTGTAATTTCTAAGCAATTACCCCGAAGTGGCCTGTCAGTAGTTAATGTTGGTAGACTAATAATACGGGAGCCAAGTGAAAATTTCCCATGAAAGTCCTTAAGTTCGGCGGTTCCTCCGTCGCTAAGCCGGAGCGGATTCGCGGCATCGTTGACATCCTAAAAGACTATTACGCAGCCGGTGATCATTTCACCGTCGTCTTCTCCGCCTTCGGCGGAGTGACCGACAGCCTCATTGAAATGAGCCGCCTCGCCGCAGCCGGAGACGATCGGTACGGAGAAGCCTTCCAGGCTTTTGCTGATCGACACCAGGAAGCCATCTCCGACTTGCTGCAGGAAGGTCCGCTAAGAGAAGAAACTTCCGCTCAGATGCGGAAATCTCACGACGTGCTGAAGAACCTCCTTTACGGCATTTTCCTCGTCCGTGAAGCGAGCAACCGTACGATGGATTACGTTCTTAGTTTCGGTGAACGTTCCTCGGCCTACATCATTTCAAAGACCCTGGAACAAGCCGGAATTCCTGCTGAATATCTTGATGCACGTAAGATCATCCGTACGGATAAATCTTTTAGTGCAGCGAAGGTGAATTTTGATAAGTCTTACGAAATAATCCATAAGTATTACGCAGAAAACACTAAGGTTCAGGTAGTTACGGGTTTTATTGCTTCCGCCAAAGGCGGACTTACAACTACCCTGGGTCGTGGTGGTTCGGATTATACCGCCTCTCTGATTGCTGCCGGACTGGACGCAGATGCCATAGAGATATGGACCGACGTAAGTGGTGTACTAACCGCTGATCCGCGTCGGGTAAAGAAAGCCTTTACCATCCCGAAACTGACGTATGCAGAAGCCATGGAGATGTCCCACTTTGGTGCTAAGGTCATCTATCCGCCAACCCTAATGCCCGCGCTAAAAAAGCGTATTCCACTTTACATCAAAAACACCTTTGATCCGGACTTTCCCGGCACTAAGGTCAGTGAAGAAAATAACCCTGACGGTGTTGCTGTAAAAGGAATCAGCTCAATCAATAACGTTGCACTGCTGACCTTATCTGGTAGTGGCTTATTTGGCGTACCTGGTACCAGTGCCCGTTTGTTCAGCGCACTGGCACAGAAGGGAATCAACATCATCCTGATTACTCAGGGCTCTAGCGAGCACGCCATCAGTTTTGCGGTACAGCCTTCCGACGCAGATCGGGCAAAGGAAGCGGTGGGAGATGCCTTCGCTTATGAGATCGAACGAGGCGTAGTGAATAACGTGAAGGTGGAACGTGACCTGAGTGTCATTGCCATCATCGGGGAGAACATGCGGTATCAGCCAGGCATCTCCGGCCGACTTTTCCAGGCGCTGGGAAAAAATGGCATCAATGCGGTAGCTATCGCCCAGGGCTCCAGTGAACTCAACGTAAGTGTAGTTATCCCGAAGGAAGATGAAAACAAAGCGCTCAACGCTTTGCACGAGGCCTTCTTCCTTTCCGATTATAAGACGCTACACCTTTTCGTCGTTGGAGTTGGACTGATTGGAGGAACGCTCCTGCAACAGATCAGAGAACAGAACGAATACCTGCGTACTAAGCTTAGTATGGAAGTTAAGGTGGTTGGAATGGCTAACTCCCGTAAAATGATCTTTGCTGAAGAGGGCCTGGACATCGATGAACAATGGATGGACCGCCTGATGGCCGACGGTACCGATGCCGACCTGGCCGTCTTCGTTGGCCGGATGCGGGACCTTAATCTCAGCAATAGCATCTTCATCGATAATACCGCTAACGATAAAATTGCCAGCTACTACCCTGGTATCCTTGATGAGAGCATCAGCATCTCAACGCCGAATAAAGTCGCTAACTCATCGAGCTTTCTACAGTACCAACGGTTAAAAGCAATTGCCGTTAAGCGGGGCGTGCAGTTTCATTACGAAACAAACGTTGGGGCTGGCTTGCCCATTATTTCAACGTTGAAGGATTTACTCGACAGCGGTGATCGTATCCAGAAGATAGAAGGTGTACTCAGCGGGTCGCTGAGCTTCATCTTTAATAATTTTGACGGTAGCCGTCCATTCCATGAGGTGGTGATGGAAGCAAAAGAAAAAGGCTTTACCGAGCCAGATCCACGTATTGACCTTTCTGGTAAAGACGTGGGGCGTAAAATTCTGATTCTCGCCCGTGAGGCCGGTATACCAATGGAGACGGAGCACATCAAGCTGATTGGTTTCCTACCCGAAGGAGCAATGGAAGCTGAGAGTGTAAATGACTTCTTTACGGTGCTGGAGAACAACGCAGCTTACTTTACTAAGCTGCATGCTGATGCGGCAGCTGAAGGAAAAGTACTTCGTATGATTGCCACGCTCGAAGGAGAGGAAGCAAGTGTAGGTATTCAGGCAGTAGATGCTGATAACCCTTTCTACGGATTGAACGGTAGTGACAATATGATCGTCTTTACCACTGACCGTTACCGCGAGCGTCCCCTTGTGGTAAGAGGCCCAGGGGCCGGAGCTGAGGTAACGGCTGCTGGTGTCTTCGCCGAAGTAATAAAAATCGGTAAATTCTTAAGCTAGAGTTATGAGTAAGGAAGTACGTGTATTTGCTCCGGCTACGGTAGCCAACGTTGCGGTAGGCTATGACATCCTTGGCTTCGCAATTAATCGACCAGGAGATGAAATTGTCGCTCGCTTTAATCCCGAATTAAGGGGACTCAAGATTACGGCCATTACCGGTACTGGTGATAAGGTGCTGCCGTTCGAAATCGAGCAAAATACTGCTGGTGTTGCCGCCCAACGATTGCTCGAGCACCTTGGCATGACCGACGTTGGTATCGAACTGGAAGTACATAAGAAAATGCCTTTTGGCTCCGGCCTGGGCTCCAGTGCCGCAAGTTCCGCTGGTGCAGTGGTGGCCATTAACGAACTACTTGGCGCTCCCCTCTCCCGCGAATCGCTTCTGTATTTTACCGTTCTGGGAGAAGTTGTTGCAGACGGTAGCTTCCACGCGGACAACGTTGCTCCTTCATTGGTTGGGGGAATTACATTGATTCGCTCCAACGAATCGTTGGACATTCATCACTTACCAGTTCCCGCCAACCTGCACGTTGCCGTCATTCACCCAGAGTTGGAGATACTTACTAAGGATGCCCGTGCCGTACTTTCTGATACGGTGCCGCTGAACACGGCGGTACACCAGATGGGAAGTTTGGCCAGTTTCATCGTTGCATTGTACACCAATGATCTTCCTTTGTTAGGCCGTTCTCTTCACGATTTCATCATCGAACCACAACGTAAGCAATTGATCAAGGGCTTTGACGATGTGAAAGCTGCGGCCATGGCGCGTGGTGCTTTGGGGTGCAGCATAAGTGGTGCTGGCCCTAGCATGTTTGCCATCTGTGATTCTGGTTACCTCGCGCAAGCTGTTGGGCAGGGCATGATAGAAGCTTTTGCCGCTCACGGTATTGATAGCCAACTCTACGTTTCGCCCATTAACCAAGAAGGCGTTGTCGTTCTTTCTTCCGAAGTAACTCCTTAACGAATAAGATTCAGTAGCAGATGGGAACACCCACTACCTACTATCCACTACTTACTACCGACTTAATATGCAGTTCTACAGTACCAACGATCCTAGCCATAAGGCCGACCTTGCTACCGCCATCTTCCGTGGCTTACCTGCTGACAACGGCCTGTATATGCCCGAACGGCTTGATCCCCTACCCCAGGAGTTCTTTAAGGAGTTGCCTTATATGTCCTTTGCCGAGATTGGTTATCAGGTAAGCCGTCATCTACTTAGTGATGATGTACCTGATGCCGACCTGAAAGCACTGGTTTATGATGCGGTTAACTTCCCCGCTCCGGTAATAAAACTGGACGATCAACGTCGTGTATTAGAGCTTTTCCATGGTCCGAGTCTTGCCTTTAAGGATTTTGGTGCAAGGTTTATGTCTCGACTCATGGGCTACTTTAATAAGGGGAATGATAAGGAGTTGGTGATTCTGGTCGCCACTTCAGGGGATACCGGAGGTGCCGTTGCTGCTGGTTTTTATCAGACGCCTGGTATTGAGGTGGTAATTCTGTACCCCAAAGGAAAGGTTAGTTTGCTACAGGAGAAACAACTAACTACCCTGGGCCATAATATCCATGCGCTGGAAGTCGATGGTACGTTTGATGATTGCCAGGCGATAGTGAAGAAGGCTTTTCTGGACCAGCAACTGCGCAAGGAGATTCGACTAAGCTCTGCCAATAGTATCAATATCTCTCGGTTAATACCGCAGTCTTTCTACTATTTCGAAGCTTATAAGCAATTGGGAGCTAAGGGAGATCCGGTAGCATTCTGCATACCCAGTGGTAACTTTGGTAACCTTACTGCGGGGTTACTTGCCCAACGAATGGGACTCCCGGTCAGTCATTTTATTGCAGCGACTAATCAAAACAACGTTGTACCTGAATTCCTGGAGTCAGGTGTTTATAGCCCAAGACCTTCGGTGGCAACGCTTTCTAACGCAATGGACGTAGGTGCTCCTAGTAACTTCGCCCGGATGTTGAATCTGTATGGTCACATTAATGGATTGGATCCACTCTCCCCCACTACCCACGCTGGGATGCGGGAAACCATTACTGGCTACGCTTATGATGATGCATCGACTGAACAAGCAGTACGTGAAGTGAAAGATCGCTTTGGTTACATCATTGATCCACACGGAGCGGTTGGTTATCTCGCTTTGACCGAATGGCAAAAGACCCACCCAAATACTCGTGGTGTGATTTTGGAGACGGCCCATCCTAGTAAGTTTAAGCCTGACGTAGAGCGGATTCTTGGGCATGAAATTGAAGTACCAAAGCGTTTGGCTGCACTTGAGCACCGGCAAAAAGAGGCTACTTCAATGGGTACGGGCTACGAGCCTGTACGAGATTGGCTCCGGGAGAAGTATGGATAAGATATTAGTACATCTGCTTTAAAGCCCGATGTTCCACGTGGAACATCGGGCTTCTTGTTGTAGGGTGGGTAGTAATGTTCCACGTGGAACACTCTTGTTTTGTGGCGGGGCCGCAGGTGCAGTGAAAAGGATGAAGAAGCAAGGGGCGACCATTCCTCCGGCGGAAGTTGGTGCTGTCTTGCAAAGCTCTGCCGAACTGAAGTAACGCTCCCTTGTACTCGGTGCCCCCTTCCATTCATCTCTCTGTGATGCCTCAGTGCCTCCCTCCGTGAAGCCCTCTGTGAGAATCCTTGACTCACAGTCGTTGACCATTTTATTGTTTGAAGGTGCTGCTTCTTAAAAACATAGCCTTAGGTTATTCCTTTGCTTAGAACCCTCTCCTTGCACCTGCGGCCGCGCCTGCTAATAGTTAGGAGTATACCTCTAAAGAGTAATCCGCAAGACCTAAAACACCTGGGCATAATTCATGTTAGAGGGAGTAACTATCTTAGCCTTTCTTAATCAACAACCTCATAAATGACCAGATACACACTACTATTCTTGTGCCTGTTCCTAGTCGGTGGCCTGAGCGCTCAGACGGAAAATGTAAACAAGAACCCATTTAGACAACTCCATACAGAATTACCTACCCCCAACGTGTATCGTAATGCTGCTGGTGCACCGGGCCATGAATACTGGCAGCAGCAGGCGGACTACGAGATGGACATCCGTCTTGACGATACCGAACAACGCATCTACGGAACGTCCAAGATTACCTACCATAATAATTCCCCTGATGCCCTGGATTATCTATGGATTCAGTTGGACCAGAACGTACGCGCACTCAATAGTGATACCTACAAGATTGGCACGAGCAACGTAAACGAACGCATGACCCTGCGTTCTCTCTCCCGTCTTGAGCCAACGTTTGACGGCGGTTTTAAAATCGATTACGTAAAGGATGGTAGTGGTAAAGCCGCTAATTACACCATCGAGAAAACGATGATGCGCGTTGACCTTGCGGACGTACTTCAGCCCGGTGAGTCTACCGAGCTACAACTAAAGTGGTGGTACAACGTCAATGATCGTATGAAAGACGGTGGTGGTCGTTCTGGCTCCGAGTACTTCGAAGAAGATGATAACTACCTCTACACCATCGCTCAGTTCTATCCACGCATGGCAGTATACATCGATAACGAGGGATGGCAGAATAAGCAGTTCCTTGGTAGTGGTGAGTTTACCCTGACCTTCGGCGACTACAGTGTGAAGATCACCGTACCGGCAGATCACCTGGTAGCCTCAACTGGTACGCTGCAAAACCCTAATGATGTACTGACCAAAAAGCAACGCAATCGCCTCGAAGAAGCGAACAAGGAGTTTGTTCAGCCAGTCATCATCGCTACGCAGGCAGAAGCCGTTGAACGGGAAAAGACCAAAGTGACCAAGGAGAAGACCTGGCATTTCCAGGCAGAGAATGTACGTGACTTCGCTTTTGCTACCAGCCGTAAATTCATCTGGGATGCCATGGCCGTAAAGCAAGCTGACGGAAGCACCACCATGGCGATGTCTATGTACCCCAAAGAAGGTAACCCACTATGGGAGCGGTTCAGCACAAAGGCCGTCGCGCATACCTTGAAGTGGTACAGCCACTACACCTTCTCTTATCCCTACCCTGTTGCGTGGTCCATCAACGCCAGAAGTATTGGTATGGAATATCCGATGATCTGCTTTAACTTCGGTCGTGTCGAAAAAGACGGTACCTATAGCGAGCGGACCAAGTATGGTATGATCGGCGTCATCATCCACGAAGTTGGCCACAACTACTTCCCGATGATCGTCAATTCCGACGAACGCCAGTGGACCTGGATGGACGAAGGCCTCAACACCTTCCTGCAATACCTAACCGAACAGCAATGGGAACGCGACTACCCTAGCCGTCGTGGACCAGCCCATAAGATCGTAGACTACATGAAAGGAGACAAAGCTTATATCTCCCCAATTATGACCAACTCGGAGTCCATCTATCAGTTTGGTAATAATGCCTACGGCAAGCCTGCTACTGGCCTGAACATCCTACGGGAAACGATCATGGGGCGTGAGCAGTTTGACTACGCCTTCAAGAAGTATTCCAACCGTTGGAAGTTTAAGCACCCTGCTCCGGCTGATCTGTTCAGAACAATGGAAGATGCCTCTGGCATTGACCTCGACTGGTTCTGGCGCGGTTGGTTCTTCACCACGGATCATACGGACATTGCACTTGCCAGCGTTGAACCCTTCCGGGTGAATACCCGTAACCCAATGGTTGAAAACGAAATGGCTAAGCAGAAAATGAAGGATGGCCCGGAAAATATTAGCACCACCCGTAACCGGGAGCAGATAGCTAAAACTTATGATGAGCAGGATACTTCCCTACGCGACTTTTACACCGACTATGATCCGCTCAAGGCAACCGTACTGGATAACGAAGAGTATGAAGCTTACCTACGTGGGCTCAGCGACGCTGAGCGCGCCGTACTGGACGCCAACAAGTTCTACTACGAATTGACCTTCGAAAACAAGGGTGGCCTTGTGATGCCAATCATTGTTGAATTTACTTTTGCTGACGGTACTTCTGAAGTGAAGCGAATTCCCGCAGAAATCTGGAAACTGAACTACAAGAAGGTAAGTAAGGTATTCCCCTTCACGAAGCAGGTAACCAACATCGAACTCGATCCCTTCCTGGAAACAGCGGATACTGATCGTAGCAACAACTACTACCCTTCTCAAATGGAGACCAGCCGGTTTGATCTTTTCCAGAGCCGTCGTCGTGGCGGAGGTGAAAACCCCATGCAGCGTGATCGTCGGGCAAAGGAAAAAGAAGGCTCAAACCGTTAGGCAGTATTTTACCGTAGGGTACTAATAGTCATTATCTTTTCGGTACAATTACTCACATGGTGTTGTGCTCAGAATGACTTTGCCAAGTTAAGGTTCAAAACTTTTGAACCCAAGATGGATTAATCTACTTCAATCTTGATCCCTTAGGGTCGGGCCTTGGCCCGGCCCTTCGTATTTATAATGAAAATTTTATTTCGGATATAATATTACCGTTACCTGAGCAGACGGTAAGAACTTGTCCGTATTTTGCAGACTTAGGAAATTCAGCTTCCAGCACATGACCGATTATAAAAATTCAGCGCTTACCCTCATCACCAGCGAAATAATACCCGGTGCCGTTCGATGGCGTAGTCCGTCGAATATTGCACTCGTTAAGTATTGGGGTAAGCATGGTAATCAGCTCCCCAGAAACCCCTCCATCAGTTTTACGCTCTCTGGTGCCGCTACGGACACTACGCTGGAGTACCAGGCGCGTAAGGAGTCAGGAGAAGGCGCTGATGTAGTACTGTATCTGGATGGGGAGAAGAATGCGGGATTCACTGAGCGGACTAAATTATTCCTGGAGAAGCTGTTTCCTATTTACCCTTTTTTAAAACAGCTTAGCTTAATTATTAAGACAAGTAATAGTTTTCCGCATTCGGCGGGTATTGCCAGTTCTGCTTCCGGAATGAGTGCACTAGCCTTGTGCCTGGTCAGTCTGGAAGAAACCTTGTTTGAAGCTTTTGCGGATCGCGATCAATTCCTGGCTAAGGCCAGTTTCCTTTCCCGATTGGGCTCCGGAAGCGCCTGTCGGTCAGTATACGGCGGAGCGGCCGTGTGGGGCGCTCTGGCGGGCCTGGAGGGCTCCAGCGATGAGTTTGCGGTATCGGTTACGGATGCGCTGCATCCGACGTTTCAGGACTACCACGACGATATCCTGCTGATTTCTAAATCGGAGAAGTCGGTAAGCAGCCGTGCTGGGCACGGCCTGATGGAAGGTAATCCCTACGCTACGGCCCGCTACGCCCAGGCTACGCGCCGGACGGACGAAATGCTCACGGTACTACGACAAGGAAACGTAGAACGTTTTGGGGAGATCCTGGAGTCCGAAGCGCTTACCCTTCATGCTCTGATGATGAGCAGTCATCCGCCTTACGTACTGATCCGGCCTAATACCCTGGCCGTGATTGAGCGCATTCACCTCTTCCGGGAACAAACGGGGCATCCACTTTACTTTACCCTGGATGCAGGGCCCAACTTACACCTACTTTATCCTCATGCTGTGGCTGAGCCAGTGAAACACTTTATTCGCGAGCAACTGCTCTACTTTTGTGAAGACAAGATGTACCTGGCTGACCGGGTGGGGAAGGGGCCTGAGCGGTTGGAGGTTAGTGAGTAGTAGCTAATTGTCTATAAAATCAGATAAAGCAAGTTATAGCTTGACAAAAAATAGAATTTAGCAAGGTATAGCTTGCTTTATTTATTTTTTTGTCAATTTATATGTTTACTAAAAGGTATATTTGTCAATCAATAAGTTGACAAATATATTTTAGATATGTCTAAATTGCTGATTTTGAAGACAATGAGTGAGAAGATGGCGCCATACACTGTGGTAAAGTCTGTGGTCATTCCTGATTCCGGCTGGGTGGCTGCCATTCGACAGTCTTTAAATATGACAATGGGGCAGCTCGGTCGAAAATTGAACATTACCCGACAGGGAGTAAGTCAGCTGGAGAACCGAGAAAAAGAAGGCTCTATTTCGTTGAATACCATGCGAGAAGTAGCTAATACTTTGGACATGCAGTTGGTCTACGCCATTATCCCTAAAACGGCAACGCTAGAGGCTTACGTGGAGCAAAAAGCTAGGGAGTTTGCCCGAGAAACTTTATTAAGTACGAATCAGCAGATGCGACTCGAAGGACAAGCCGTGAATGATGAGCGACTTAAACGTGCCATTGATGATATGGTAGCAGAGGTGGTCAGAACAGTAGATCGTCAGTTATGGGATTAGTATATGATGAAAAGGAAGGCCAAACGAAGATCAGCGAAGAAGAAAAAATCGGTCTAAAGATCAAAGTGATCACGCTACAACGAGAATTGGATGAATTTGAGCTGCGGAACATTGCAAAAGCCAGAAAATGGTTGAAAAAGCAAAAAGTCGAAGCCGCAGATGTCTTACAAGAAGCTTTCCTCAAAAAACTCCACCAACGCATGTTTAAAGACGTGTGGAAATGGGCAGGAACTTTCCGACAAACGGAGAAAAACATCGGCGTTTCGTGGGTACAGGTACCCCGGGAGGTAAAAGTGCTTTGCGATGATGCACTGTTTTGGGTGGAACACGAGACTTTTCCTCCCAAGGAGATCGCTCTTCGTTTTAAGTACCGCTTGGTCAGCATTCATTGTTTCCCGAATGGGAACGGTCGTCACTCCCGAATGATGGCAGATGTATTGATGGAGCAGGTTTGGGGTTTTGGGGCTTTCAGTTGGAGTGCTGGCAACCTGGTAAGCGTTACGGAAGAGCGAAAGATGTACATTGCTGCTCTAAAAGCTGCTGACCGGGGAGATATGGGACCATTATTGGCTTTTGCTTAGGGGGACCTCTCTGGGGGGGAGGATCTCCTGGTCCGAAATGGGTAAGGGAGCGCAGCGATATTGGATGTGGTGACGCTAAAAGGGGCGCCGCCGATACACGCTCCGGGAGCCTGACGGGCCGTTGCCTTTGACCAATGAAAACGAAGGGTTCCGCTGGATCCTACGGATCTGCGCTCAGCATAAGACCCAGAGGCGAGTTTTTGCATTTTCGGCCATCAGGGTGCTGATTCGTGATCAGCCGGGGCCACAGCCAAAGGGTTTTGCTGCTTTTGCCCTTCAAAAGCAGGCCGCCGGCAGGCATGTTAAACGGGGAGGTATTGCGATTGCAGACAAATTTAAATATGCTAGAATCAAACTTCGTCACCCACTAGTTGTCACCTGGTACAATCTGCAGTTCCATCGTCTTCTTTTTTACGCCTGGTCCAATACTTTCCAGCAAGAAGTTGGTCATCTTGGTATAGAGGTGTTCCCGGGTGGGGCCACCATAAATGCCATGATTTCGGTTGGGGTAGAAGTAAGTATCGAACTGCTTATTGTTCATGATTAAAGCATTGGCCATTTCTGCGGTATGCTGGAAGTGAACGTTGTCATCGCCCATGCCGTGAACCAACAACAGGTCGCCCTTCAGGCGGTCTGCATAGTGAATCGGGCTGTTTTTGTCGTAGCCATCCTTATTCTCAGCGTAAGTGCGCATGTACCGTTCGGTGTAGATGCTGTCGTACCATTTCCAATTGGTAACGGGTGCTACAGAAATAGCGGTGGCAAAAACATCGCTACCCTGCAGAATACAATGCAGCGCCATGAAGCCGCCGTAAGACCAGCCAAAAATGCCAATCTTGTCCTTATCGATGTAGTCGAGACCACCCAGATATTTAGCGGCCGAGATCTGATCTTCGGTTTCCTGCTTACCAAGGGTGAGGTAGGTTTGCTTTTTCATCATTTCACCGCGGGCGCCGGTTCCTCGGTTGTCCACTACGGCAACCACAAATCCTTGTTGGACCAGCATCTGGAACCAGGCCATGTTCTGCCCACGCCAGTTGTCCATCACCTGCTGGCTGCCGGGACCGCCATAAACGTGCATCAACAGGGGATGCTCCTGGCCATCGCGCATATTGGCGGGCTTGATCATGTAACCATTGAGGCTGGTACCTTCCTCCGTTTTAAAATCAAAGAACTCCACGGGCTGGTAGCCGTAAGTCTTCATTTTTTGTTGTAGCTCGCGGTTATCGACAATTGGGCGAACGGGGCCGCCTTTCCCGTCCATTACCGTCACGGTACTGGGGGAATTGATGGTGGAATGGGTAAGGACGAAGTAGTCGTAGGTATCAGAGAACTGTGCTGAACTTACACCGGGCTGCACCGCCAGGGGACGGGGAAGGTCTTTTCCTTTCAGGCTTTTGACGTAGACTTCGCGGCGCATGGGGCTGTTCTTTGCCGCCTGGAAGTAGATGTTCCCGTCGTGTAAACCATAAAAATTAGTGACTTCCCATTTTCCGCTCGTGAGCTGTTGCTTGTCTCCTCCCTTCATCTCGTAGAGGTAAACGTGGTTGTAGCCACTTTGCTCGCTGGTCCAGATAAATTGCTTGCCACCTTCCAGGAAGGTGAGGTCGTCGTGTACATCAACGTAGTACTTGTTCTCTTCGGCGAGGAGGACGGATTGCTGATCGGCACCAAGGTCAAAAAGCAGTAATTCCAACTTATTCTGATGACGATTCATGCGCTGAGCCGTAAGCTCGTCCCCTTTAGTGGTCCATTGTACGCGTGGGAGATAGTGCCATTCATCTTCCGGAGAGGTGTTGACGGTGATGAGGTCTTTGGTTTTGCCCGATTGCATGGCGTAGGCATGCAGGCTTACCGTACTGTTTTCTTCGCCAACCTTCGGATATTTGAAGGTATTGTATTCGGGGTACATCCCGTTGTGGAAATCAGTGTAGGTAAACTCTTTTACCGCAGTTTCGTCAAACTTAAGGTAAGCGAGGTAGCTGCCATCGGGGCTCCAGTGAATGGCGCGACTGAAAGAGAATTCTTCTTCGTACACCCAGTCCGAAGCACCGTTGATGACCTTGTTCGTTACACCGTCAGACGTGACCTGGATCATTTTACCATTGGCCAGTTCTTTGATCCAGATGTTGTTGTCGACCACAAAGGCCACCCGCTCGCCAGTGGGATCCAGAGTGGCCAGCCGGTGCTTTTTATCGTTGAAAACCGGCGTCAATTTCTTGGACGCCAGGTCATAAACGTAGAAGAACGACTGCGAGCTGCGGCGGAAGAGCTGTTCCGTACCGGTGGCCAGTAAAAGCTGTGATTCGTCGCTACTCAATTGGTAGTTCTGGATGGCGCCCGGAAACCCTGCAGCAACCAGGTCCGCACCGTCAACCAATACACCGGAGCGATTACCCGACTTCAGGTCGTATTTGATCACTTTATTACTCTCGAGGCGGGCGAAGGAACGTCCGTCCTGCAAAAAATTGAAACCACTGACGCCGTCTCCGTAAAAGACGTAGTCTTTCCAAATGTCGGCAACGGATATGGCCTTGGTTTGAGCAAAACTGGTAGAACTCAGCAAGAGGAGGAAAAGAAGGGGGAGGTAACGCATTTGGTTAGCTTGAAGTTAAGTTGGTAAGATAACGCTGATGGGGCGAACACTATCGTTAACCTACCTTTAAAACCAGGACAATGGCAAGAACCCCCCTCCCAACCCTTCCCACAGGGGAGGGCTATTGAAAACGCTGCGCGTTTTTAGCCCAAATCCTCAACTTAAGCCAACCTTGAGATTGACCTGATTTTAAAACTGCCGCTTCTGGGAGAAAATACTGCAATTTGTCACCTGTATGGTCGATCAAGAGGAGAACCCACGTAAATTAATTTCGCACCGCTAAAAGTTAGGCTGTCACCTGTTCAGGTTATTTTAGCTACGAATTTGCCTTTGAAAAATGTCAGCAATCGACAGTTTGCCTGGCTGTTTCCTTCCATATTATTTAATTCCTTTATATTTAAGGTGCAAAATCCCTGCGCATCTGTTCTGATGCAGTTTATTTTTTTGCGGGCCCCCAGTTATTCTCCCGCGGTATGTCAAACGTTTTATTCCGAATCGGAATGATCATTGTGGTGTGTTCTTCTTTTCTGACGGGTCAAAAGACCTGGGGCGGGACCTATCTTTCAGTGGACGTTGCCAACGATGTTTTTTACCTACCGATCAAGACCGATCAGTACTTTACCAGCGGCATTAGCCTGGAAGTGGGCAAACAGGAAGTTGCCCGGTCGCCATTTCGTCAGTCCGGCCTGGCTACCCGCACGCAGTACTGGCGGTTTACCCAGAATATTTTTACGCCGAGGGAGATTATCTCTCAACAATTACAGGCCAACGATCGGCCATTTGCCTCGTACCTGGTGGCTACGCGGGGGAGGACCTACACGGATGATGATCTTGGCTTCCACCTTGGCCGGTCGATCACCATTGGGGTATTGGGGAAATATTCTGGCGGCGGAAGCATGCAAAATGCGTTCCACGAGATGGTCGGCTTTGCCGACCCACTACCGGGCTGGATCAATGAAGTGAAGCCCGATGCATTATTCAATTATCGCCTGGAAATCCGGCAGGCTTTTCGGCCAGCCGGGCGGCTTGGTCTGACGACCGGTCTGGTTACTCGCCTTGGCACCTTGCATACGGATGTAGCCACGAAATTAGCGCTTAAGCTGGTGGCGCTTAAGCGAAGCGAACACCGTTTGCTCACCTTTGAGTTGTGGGGGGATGCTCGCCTGGTAGGGTACAACGCGACGCTCACTGGCGGTTTGATCAACCGGGACGAGCGGTATTTTGGCGTTATCCGGCCTACCCGGATGGTTGGGCAGGCGGGTTTTGAAGGCGTAATAACTTATGATGGGCTGGAGCTACGGGGCGGTATCCGTCATCTCAGCCGGGAATTTGACGGCGGGCTGCCGCACGCCTGGGCCTGGATGGGCATAAGGGTAATGCCGGGGTGGCAACGCCTTACGGATTCCAGGCGGAATAACCGCCTTTGAGGTTGTACACTTTTTCGAAACCGGCGTCATTGAGCATCCCGCAGGTTTTTCCGCTGCGGCCGCCGGCCGCGCAGTAGACCAGGTAAGTCTTGGTGGGGTCCAGCTGTTTGACTTGTTCCGCAAAATC
>JBGCFZ010000274.1:0-3122 GCA_045110355.1 Lewinella sp.
CTGTTATAAAAATGAGCGAGTTTGAAACTTATCGGGCTTTGCCCGCCATTATAATTCCGGCCAAAAGCTATTCCGGACAGCAATGAAGGGCGTTACTTCGCCAGGATCGAAACCCCCATCGCCCCTCGTCTTTTCTTCCGAAATTTTACTAGGCCGATACGTGGCAGCAAGGCAGTGGGTTACTTCGACCGGATCGGTGTTGGCGTAACAGCCTCCCGATAGAATTCGTCCGAAAGGGCGTCTCCCACTCCGGTTTTCTCCACGTATTTTTTGACAACCCGGATGCCCAACCGTGCATCCACAAAGACCTGCACGACAGTAAGGATTAGGAGATACTTCTCTTGAGTCTCCGCCACCCCGTAAAAATTTTGAAAAGCGGGGAGGCACCATTTATTACTACTACCCTTCTCCTCCCGGTTTTCTTCGTGCAATAATATATCGCCCTTTTTAGTCTCGCCCACCGGGGCGGGTACCCACCCTTAAACACCTGAAACCATGTCTCGTTTTAATATTTTTTCCCGTAAGCGAAAGTCCACCGGCACCGGGATGACCATCAACCATGCCGGTGGTGAGGCTTACCGTACCAGTGCGGAGTATCGCCTGGCCAGCCTCTTGATGACGAACTTTGTTACCGATCAGTATTACCGTACGGCTTCCGAGTCGTTGCAGGAATTGAAAGCGCTGATCAATGAGGTCGATCCTGGGTTTGCCGCCCGTGCCGCCGTTTACGCCCGATACGAGTTCGGTATGCGGACGATCACCCACGTGGCTGCAGCCTTGCTGAGCAAGCGCCTCTCCGGCCATAGGGAAGCCCGGGCTTTCTACGATCGGATTGTATTTCGGCCAGATGATATGCTGGAGATCACGGCTGCACTCCGAGCACTTGAAGGTGCTAAGCTGACCAACGGTATGAAGAAAGGCTTTGCGACTGCATTTGACCGTTTTGATGGCTACCAGTTGGCGAAGTACCGCGCTGCAGGCAAAGCCATTAAACTGGTAGACATGGTGAATATGGTTCACCCCGTGCCTACCCAACGTAACGCTGAAGCCCTGCAAATGCTGGTGGACGGCACGCTCACCAACACCCAGACCTGGGAGGCGAAACTAAGTGCTGCCGGTACGGAAGCAACTAGCGCGGAGGACAAGGCCAGCCGCAAGGCGGCCGCTTGGACGGAACTGGTGAAGGAAGGCAAACTGGGTTATTTCGCGCTGCTGCGTAACCTCCGTAACCTTCTGGAACAAGCCCCTGATTTGGTGCCCCTTGTTTGTGCTCAATTGACCGACGAAATCCGTCTGCGCAAGAGCAAGGTATTGCCCTTTCGCTTGCTGACGGCTTACAAGCAAATTAAGGATAGTACGGCTGAGGCACGCTTGGTCCGCTCTGCACTGGAAACGGCTGCCGACCTGGCCTGTGCCAATATGCCTGCTTTGGAGAATACCCTTGTGGTGGTTGATAACAGCGGCTCGATGGCCAGTCCCGTTGCTGGTTCTGAACACGTGAAGTGTAACGAAACGGGTGCGCTGTTCGCCTTCGCTTTGGCAAAGCGTAGCAATGCTGATCTGATGGAATTCGGTACCAATTCCCGCATGATCTCCTATAATCTTCGACAGTCTGCGCTGGATTTTGCCCGTAAGTTCGAACACCAGAATAAGGTGGGCCACGGTACGGATTTCAAGTCGATCTTTAAGGGCTTGAACCGTTCTTATGACCGGATCGTGATCTTCTCCGACATGCAGGGCTGGGTAGGCCACTGGTCACCTAAGGATGCCTTTGCGAAATACCGGAAGCGTACGGATGCGGACCCTTTTCTGTACATGGTTGACTTGCGGGGCTACGGTACGCTGCAGTTTCCTGAGCCCAAGGTGGCCACGCTAGCGGGTTTCTCGGAGAAGATGTTCGAGACCATGGCGCTGGCGGAGACTGACCCCCGCGCGTTGATCCACCGAATTGAAGCCATAGAGCTGTAAAGACCTTGGTTATTTATTCCGTTTTTAGATATGCCCCTTCTGGCTTTGGCTGGGAGGGGTTTTCGAATTGTCTAGTTGTCCCCGTAGAGCGCAGCGAGCACCTCCTCGCGGCAGAACTCCCCGACTGTTTGACTGAAAAGGGCGCGACTACCGAGATCCACTACCGTTCGTCGGGGGGGGGGGGCACGCATTGCGCTCAGCTTGTGCGCGGCCGTAGGTGCAGGGGACGTAGTGGCTCAACCCGTCTACCTCAACCAGAACCGCACAAATATTCCTAAGCAATAGATAAGTGGGAAGCAGGTAAGGCAGGCAACACAAATTAGGAGCTGTGGTTTATTCTTTTTCATGTGATGGGTATTTAAGGGAATAATTGAATTTGCTGATTCAGTTGCTACTGCCCGTTAATGTAAAGTCACAAAGCTTTGTTACCCTTGCAGCGTATTTTTTAGATGGTTACTGATGAGAACAGATGATAGAGACCTGTCGCTGATTTTTCATTGCGCATCACGATTAGATCAATGGGTGTGTAATATCTTGTTTCCGATTAAGCCTCCCGTTCTTATGCTCAAGTATATTCTTATTGTTTTATTCCTTCTCCTTCCCGGAACCGTGTGTTCCCAAACCGAAGCGGACAGCACCAAAATAGTCCGAGTACTCACCCTAAACATCCTCCACGGAGCAACCACGAAAGGAGATTTTGACCTGGACGCCATTGCAAAGGTCATCATTGAGGCCCAGCCGGACTTCGTGGCATTGCAGGAGGTCGATTTTAAAACCAGGCGGGCCAAAGGCTATGACCTGGCTACGGAACTCGGCTGGCGGGCGAAGCTGCAACCGCTCTTTGGCCGGGCCATGAAGTACGACGGCGGGGAATACGGAGAAGGGGTGCTGTCTGGCTTTACCTTACTAAGCAGTAAAAACCATGCGTTGCCGCACTCGCCGGAGAACGAACCCCGGGCAGCCCTAGAAGTAACGACGAAAATTGCTTCGGGAGATACGGTGGTCTTCATCGGCACCCACCTGGACCACGTCAAAGACGATACTGATCGGGTGGCACAGGCAAAGGCCATCAATGAGATATTTGCTGGTGGTAAGCACCCAATGATCCTGGCCGGAGACTTAAACGACGTACCAGATAGCAAAGCCATCAATAT
>JBGCFZ010000275.1:0-11307 GCA_045110355.1 Lewinella sp.
TTTACCGCAATCCAAGTTTCTTCAGGGTAGGCGTGTTCATGCCACCAATTGGCAAGCCATTGTCGCGCTGGTACTTAGCCAGGGCGGTTTTGGTACGGGCCCCCATAATACCATCAGCAGTTCCGGCATTATAGCCGAGCTTGTTGAGCGCACGTTGTACGTCACGAATAGAAGCGGTGGATCCTTTTCCAGGACAAACAACTTCCACCCAATCGCTGAAGTTACCCTTTCCGGTCAGCACAGCTTTGTTGTAGCTGGTGGAACCTGCGGAGGTGGCTTCTGTTGTCTTACAAAGACCGTCCAGTCCGTCGTAGCGGTAGCCGGAAGGACAACCCGCAGTGTAGTAGTTGGCGGGCATACCGTCGATACCATTGCTGGGATTAGGATTAACCGGGGCATAGCCACTAGCTTCGATGTTTCCGGCACGATCCGGTCCGGAGCCCATAGTGTAAGGCAAAACGGAGCCGGGGAGTTGGCCACCTGCGCCTGGGTTAACCAGGGTCGGCAGACTGCCAATGGTGCCAGGATCGGTGCCTGTGCCACGATTGTAGGTGGTAGGCGCCATGAATACACCACCGGGAACAATGTACTCCGCACCGGCCAGGCCAGTACGTACACGACGGGTGATCGTCTTGTATTCGGCGGGAACCAGCTCATAACGCGTGTAGGCCTCACGAGAGACGACCCGCTTGGTAACGGTTTCGTACTTAGCTTCTACCTGGCGGGTAACGACCTTGGCCGGGCTGACCAGGCGTTGCACCTGAACGTTACGGTATTTTGCTTCTCCTGCGCGTTCGGTGATGGCTGCACCACCTACGAGCACCTGGCGGGCACCGTACACTGCGGGCTCGTAAGAAAGGCGTACGCAGTAGTCATCCCCTCCCTGCTCCAGGGCGGCAACGGTGTAGCCCGCTGGACATGGCTGAGGGATAACCTTATTGATGGTTTGCGTCACCGCTGGCACTTCTACCTGACAGAAAGAGACACAGTCGCCGGTTTCACACTCCACCGGCAATTGCTGGTAGGTCATGTAAGCCGGGCTAATTTCCACCTCAACGGATTCTGTCGTTGTGGTACGGCTGATCCGGTCTAATTTCACCCGTGCTTCCTGAGTGATGTAAGGAGCAATGGTACCAACCTGCATACGTTGCAGCAGGCGATTTCCTTCGCGCTGAGCAGCTTCAATACCGTTGGACTTGATGTAAGCGGCACTAAAGGGGCTGTCAGCATTTTCGGGGTCAAACAGCTTAGCTACATCTGAATTAGTGTAGAGGCTTGGCGTAGCATTCAGTGGGCTGTTCGGGTCGTTAATGAAACCGTTTGGGTTGTTAGGGTTGAAGGGGTCGGTTCCTCCGTCGATGCCTTTACGGGTGTTCGGGTCCAGGATGTTACCGTAGTCGGTTGAAACCACGCCTGGCGTGGTTCCATCGGGAGAACCGTAGTACAACTTGGCGTTGGTTACCGTTGTGAAGGTAGGTTGGCCAACCCGGTAGCTGGAACTGCCCTCCTCAACGAGGACACGTTCAGTTACCGTTTCAAATTTAGCGGCCTCAACCACCATTTCTTCGTAAGCGGGTGCAACCAAAATACGTTCTTCGGCAGTCGTGTATTCGGCGGGGACATCAACTAAACGGTAGCTCGCTGGCTTGATCATGACGCGCTCCGAATAGGTTTCGTAAGTAGGCTCAATCACCAGCATATGCTCACCAGCACCGTAAGTACTGACGTTTTCAGTTACTGAATTAAATTCAGCGGGGATGTAACATACGGCATAACATTTGCCCGGAACTTCGGGCGGCGTGCCGGAGGGCAGTGGCAGGGTTTCCTGAGCGGAAACGAGGGATGCGACGAGCACCAGTAGAAGGCTCGTCAGAAAATGTTTGGTCATTCTAAAATGGATGTTTCTGAAAGGTAAAGTAGTCTCATAGTTGCGGCCAGGCCGCATGATCTCTGGCCCGAAGATAAGCGACATGGCTTATTCCGTCAAGATTCCCTCCTTAACTTTCAAATAAAATCTTGAAACAAACTGTACTACCTTCTCATTAAAAGGGGCTTAGCACCGTTTTAAAGAACGAATAATCTACCTTTTAAACCCCACCTACCTCTTCACGGCGGTACTGTCAAGTTGTAGTTTTGGCACCTCGTAGCTGACGTTGAAATCATCGAGCACCGCATCCAGAATACGGTCTTCACCAATGGTGTATTTGTGCTTTAATTTATGGCCGTAGAACCCAGCGAGGGTGGCCCAGTAGCGGGCCGTCAGCCCGCCACGTAGTTCTTTGATCAGGTCGTATACCGGCACGTCCAACTCGTTCTCAATCATGGCGATCAGGACTTTACCCTGGGTTTTCGACATTTTTTTCAACGGGGCTTCAAACTTCTCCTCCAGCTCCTTTTGCAGTCGTTTATTGTACCGTTTGCGCTCCTTTTTATTCATGCTCTGCGTCATGTATTCCGTCTCGCGAAAAATTCGGATGGCGTCTACCGCATACGGATAAGCACGCTGTGCATAGATCCGGTAACGACGGTATTGTTTGTATTCTTCCTCGGTTTCAAAGACTTCGGGAGAGCTTACCGACATTTCTCCCAACTGTGCGACGATCAGGGTATCTCCACAATCATCTACCATATAGGGGTAGTACTTTCCATCAACTTTGGTGTAGCCCGTCTGGCCCTGCAGGAGTAAGGGAGAAAAGGCTAAAAGGAGAAAAGTAAGGGCAAACAGACCTTTTATCCCTACTACATTTTCGCTTTTAAGCAGGGCGCGGCCGCAGGTGCAAGGAAAAGATGAGGAGAGCAAAGTTGGTAGACTACGCATTAGTGTAATGTGTTGGGTACTCAAAGTAAATGCTTTTGGGGGCTGCTTAGGTGTGGAAGGAGGTGTTAAAATTACGGGATGTTATTTTCCCGAAGCCCCGGACACGTCTCGCCCAGACGTTAATTTTCAGTTACTTAAATACTGCTTTCTCCCGCAACTCCGTCAAATACTCCTGAACAAAGTTCGCTATTTCACGGTAAACGATCTTTCCATTACTATCACGAAGGGTAACGGATTTCCCCCTGGTGAACCCTTTTTGACGGGAAACATCAAACAAGCATATTCGCATATAACCTTTGTTACGTTGTTCGTTCCGGACGTCTAGAAGGAGTAAATAGGGAGCTCTTTCCGTTTTTAACCGTTTGTCTTTTTCTGAAGTCCCCGCCAGCACCACCCGTTCCCGGATCTCCGATTGATGGAAGGCTTTGGTCAGTACGTCCATGCTGATCTCCCGTTGCAGGAAACTACGCACAAAACCGCCCATTTGCCGGGTCATGGTTTCATTGTATTCCGTAGGAGATTTTTTGTTGTAGTAGAAGGCTAAGGCCATGGGCACCCGCTTCCCTTCCGTCATGAAAGGCTGTAGCAGTAGCGCCTTAGACAGTACGCTGGGATCAATTTTCAAACCAGTTGCGGGCTTTAATTCTACCCGATCGAGTACGTCTGGATTAAGGGTCACCTTGGCGTCTGGAATACGTGGATTCGTCAAAGTAGGTCGGTTGGCGTCGGGCTTATCCGGCTCCTCGGGTTTTTCTTGTGCTTCTACGGCGGGTTTTGCCGGTGTTGGGTCATTGTCTGATTGTAACCACCAGAAAGCTACGAGTGCCAGCGCGATCAGGCCAATGGCTGACAGTAGCCAACGATTGCCCTTTTCCTTGCGCTGTTCATCCTTATTCTTTGCACCTGCGGCCCCGCCCACTTCTTCTTCCTGCTCATATTTTGCAGGATATTCCACCATATCCAGAAAAGTCAATATATCCTCAACGATACCATTTTCTTCGATCCGCAACAACCGCTCTTCCGCCAAATTACTGATGGCCTTGTCCTGATACACCCGGTACCGACGGTGCAGATTAACCAACCGGCTGGTATGCTCACGGCTCAATTGGAGCTCGTCCATTTCCTTTAGGGCTTCGGCAATCCTGTTCTCACGGATTTTCTCGCGAATGGTGTTGTACATAGTGGTGAAGATACGAAATTGGTTTTTTTGCTTTATGGGTATAGTTTCCCCAACGAACATCGGAGGCAACCACGAAGCGAACTCAGCGCGGTGATACAAAGCCTCTGCCAGCTTGAAAGAGAGGTAAGCTATAAGCATCAGCAGAGACCTGGCAAAGCCTTGCTGCCCATTCATGACTGATCTTATGACTTTGTTACTTCCTTAAAAAATACTTTCTCCGTCCGCCGTGGTAAACTGTTCCAGAAACGCCATCCCGTGGTGAGAATTCCCCTTATGATTCAGGGGAGGGCTCCATACCGTAATACAATATTTGCCGGGCAACAGCGCCACAATGCCTCCCCCTACCCCGCTCTTACCGGGCAAGCCAACCCGGAAGGAAAATTCTCCGGCCTCATCGTAAAAACCGCAAAGTTGCATGATGGCATTTAGTCGTTTGGTCATGCTTCTGGAGACTATCTGCTCGCCGGAAAAAGGAGAGACTCCCTGGTTGGCAAAGAACAAAAAACTGCGGGACAACTGTCCGCAGCACATTTCTAGGGAACAGAGGTGGCAATAAAAATCGAGTATGTCCTCCGAGGCATTGTGGATATTGCCAAAAGAGCGCATATACTCCAACAACGCCCGGTGCCGTGAAGCATTGTCCAGTTCTGATTGAGCGACTACCTTATTATAGTTGATGCTGTCGTCGGCAGAGAGGGAGCGAACAAATTTGAGCAACGCTTCTTTCGGGTCTTTCAGGAAACTCAGCAATACATCACAAACAACCAGCGCCCCGGCATTGATCATGGGGTTTCGGGGGATGCCCTGGTCTGCTTCCAACTGAATCAAAGAATTAAAGGGCGTTCCAGAAGGTTCCACCCCTACCCTTTCCCAAAGGTCCTGGTTTAATTGCTGATACGCCATCGTTAGGGTAAACACCTTCGCAATTGATTGAATGCTGAAGGGTTCAAGTGCATCTCCGTAAGCGAAGGTGCGTCCATCTATCGTAGTAGCCTGGACACCAAATTTGTCCGGATCGACCCTGCCTAGTTCAGGGATGTAATCGGCCACCTTTCCGGTGTTCTTAGCCGGTAACCCGGCATGTATCGTCTCAAATAGCTTATTGACATCCATAGTTAATAGAATTGGCCACAAAGAACCACCATCCGCTGGCTAATCACAAATGTAAATGTTCCTGAAGGACTAAACGGACGCTTCAACGTTTTCACCGTCGTCTGGACATCTGATTACCCGGAGTGGCGGCTGAACAACGTGCCTTACCACCGGGTGGAACGCTCAGCCCTTGGCAGCTCCGCTGCCATCCTTGACCAACCGCAGTACCTGCTCTTCAACGTTGCCGTTGGCGGTAACTGGCCCGGCAACCCAGATGCAACGACCACCTTTCCACAACGAATGTTCGTTGATTATGTGCGGGTGTTTCAGGAGGAGTAGCCTGATATAAGTAAATAATGAATAAAAACGCTGTTGCTTGTAGCAGTCAGTAATCATATTGACGATAGTTACAACTGTTTCGATAACCAAGTGCTCTTTTTAGTACTTGATTCACGCAATTAAGCGGAGCACTTGCCGTAAGTTCTGGCTGTATTGAAACGAAACAGCTGTTATAAGATCATCTATTACACAGAAACCATGAAATACTTCTTAAGCTTATTCATTCTATTAGTATCGCTGACTTTAGCTGCCCAAAACCCAGCATTCAATTTTAACAGCGGAATTACAGCTTCCCTCAAATATGCCAATGATTTTTATGGGGATAGAGGCAGTGGTGTAAAGGCTGAAATGGGATACCTCACCCAGCTTACCGTAGGAAGCCGTCTGCGCGGAAGAGTCGGGATCGGCGCGTCGATCATCATTAACCATTCGAACAACAGGTATGAGGATATAGTGACCCGACTCGGACAACTCCGGTTCGACAGAGATACGCTCTTTTCCCTTCGTTCCGGTAATCTTAATTCCAACTTTCTGGCGGTTGCCTTACCACTGGAATACCGTTTCGTATCCGACGGTCGAATTCCCTGGTCGCTAGGCATCACCTATCAGCCCGGCATCATACTGGTGAAATCAGGAGGAAATAGCTATACCGAGTACGACTTGTTAATAGCCAGTAGGCAACGTCTCAATGAAACACCCGGAATTATCGAAAAACCTTCCATTGCGCCCTTTACGCATGCCGTCTCCTTAAACTTCGGTTACGAAACAGACCAGCACCTACTGCGGCTCACGATCGGGCGGGATTATTTGGCCAACGATGACGGTTTCCTCGTTGAGGAATTCCGTTGGTTGTTTGGATTTGAGATCGTTAAGTGGCTGCGCAAATAACAATACAGCCTTGTTTTTTTGATAAAACGGTCTAGAACAGTAGAACGCACATAATAATCGCGATTCGCAAACTTTTCACAACATGATCTAATCAAATGATTAGAACATGCTATAAATAAACAGTATATTTACTAAACAATAGTACTTATTTAGATCAAATGATTAGATCATGCCATATAAGCCTCCTTATGAGATCACCCCAAAAATGTTTGTCTTCATCAAAGAAATCATTCGCTTAGTTGGGCAACTCGAAGGCTATCAATTACTTGTCGGTAACGTCAAGCTACGCCGTAAGAACAAGATAAAATCGATCGTATCGAGTTTAGCCATTGAAGGGAATTCCCTTTCGGAAGAACAGGTTACGGCTATTCTTGAAGGGAAGCGGGTAATGGGACCAAAGCAAGACATAAAAGAAGTAGAGAATGCTATTCAGGTCTACGAAAGGCTTGAAGCGATTAATCCTTACTCCGAAGAGGAGCTACTTGATATTCATAACATCATGATGTCGGGATTGATTACGGACGCTGGGAAATACCGGCAGCGCGGAGTAGGTGTAGTTGATGGCACAAAAGTCATCCACATTGCACCTCCTGCAAAAAGAGTTCCTAACTTAATGGGAGACCTTTTTGATTACCTGGTAAATTATGAAGAAGACATAATTATTAAAAGCTGTGTTTTTCATTTTGAATTTGAGTACATCCATCCATTTAGTGATGGAAACGGACGCATGGGCCGACTATGGCAAACGGCGATACTGAAGACAGAATATCCAGACTTAGCTTACGTACCCATTGAAAGCATCGTTCATGAACGGCAACAAGGTTATTATGACGCTCTTAGAACCAGCCAACATGCAGGAGACTCAAATGCCTTCATTCTTTATGCACTGGAGTCCATCAAACTGGCACTTTCAGAACAATTAGACAACGCATTATCAATTCCTAGTGATGTTGATGGTAGACTATTGGCGTTTAAGGAACAGGTAGGCAAAATACTATTCAGCAGAAAAGAATACCAGACTTACCATAAATCCATTTCGGGTGCAACCGCTACACGTGACCTGAAGACAGGGCTTGATCGTGGTCTACTCCAACGCACCGGAACTTATAGTGCTACCCGGTACCAGTTTGTATAAATTATTTCCGTTAAAACAATGCACCCGCGTTCGCGCTAAACGCGGGTGCATAACAAGTTGGGCTAAGCAAATCCTGGGCTTAGCCCTACACCGTAATCTTCAAATTCAGCTCCTTGCACTGTGTCTCATCAATCGAAGCAGGTGCATCAATCATCACATCCCGTCCCTGGTTGTTTTTAGGGAAGGCGATGAAGTCACGAATCGAAGACTGGCCGTTCATAACGGCACACAGGCGGTCAAATCCGAAGGCGATGCCGGCGTGAGGTGGCGCACCGTATTCGAAAGCGCCCATCAGGAAGCCGAACTGTTCTTCTGCCTCTTCCTCGGTGAAGCCGAGGAGTTTGAAATTCCGTTCCTGCAGTGCCCGGTCGTAGATACGGACGGATCCGCCACCGATCTCTGCGCCGTTGATGACGAGGTCATAGGCATCGGCCTTGAGCGACTTCATCGTTTCGTGGTCGCCGTTCAGCATACGCTCTACCTCTTCGCGCTTGGGGCTGGTGAAGGGGTGATGCATTGCGTGGAAACGCTCGCTGTCCTCGTCCCATTCCAGGAGCGGGAAGTCGACAACCCAAAGCGGTTTGAAAACACCTTCGGGCATCATGTCGTATTCGTTGGCAACGTGCAGGCGCAGGTTACCGATCTGGCCACGGCTCTTTTCATCTTCGCCGGAGATGACCAGCATCAGGTCACCTGGCTTGGCACCACATTTCTCGGCCCAGGCAGCCAGTGCCTCCTGGTCAAAGAATTTATCTACGCTGGATTTGAAGGAACCATCCTCGTTGTACTTCACGTACACCAGGCCTTTCGCACCAATTTGGGGGCGCTTCACCCAGTTGATCAGCTTGTCGAGGTGCTTACGGCTCAGGTCTCCTTTACCGGGCACACAAATGGCCACGACCAGTTCGGCGCTGTCGAATACGCCGAAGCCCTTGTTCTGGGCAACGTCGTTGAGTTCAACCAGTTCCATGCCGACCCGCAGGTCGGGTTTATCAGAGCCGTACAGCCGCATCGCGTCGTCGTACTGCATCCGCGGGAATTCGTCAAGCGTAATCCCCTTTAGTTCCTGAAAAACGTGCTTCGTCAGTCCTTCGAAAGTATTCAGCACCTGCTCTTGGGTAACGAAGGCCATTTCGCAGTCAATCTGCGTAAACTCAGGTTGCCGATCCGCACGAAGGTCTTCGTCCCGGAAACACTTAACAATTTGGAAGTAGCGGTCATAACCAGCCACCATCAGCAACTGCTTAAAAGTTTGAGGGCTCTGCGGCAGGGCGTAGAACTGGCCTTCGTTCAGGCGGCTTGGTACTACGAAGTCACGAGCACCTTCGGGTGTAGACTTGATCAAAAATGGGGTTTCCACCTCCACAAAGTCTTTCCCTCCGAGGTAAGCACGAACGGCGAGGGCCAGTTTACTGCGAAACATAATGTTCTGCTGTAGCGGGCCACGACGAAGGTCGAGGTAACGGTACTGCATCCGCAGGTCGTCACCCCCATCAGAATCATCTTCGATGGTAAAAGGAGGCGTCTTGGCACTGTTTAGGATGATGAGCTCATTGGCAATGATTTCCACATCACCAGTTGCCCGGTTAGCGTTTTTGTTGGTCCGTTCCCGAACGGTACCGTTCACCTGAATGACCCACTCCCGACCCAGTTTCCGGGCCTGTTCCGCCAACTCAGTGTTATCATCCTGATCAAAGACAACCTGGGTGATGCCGTAGCGGTCACGGAGATCGACGAAGGTCAGTCCGCCGAAGTCTCGGCCGATCTGAACCCAGCCACTCAGGCTAACTTTTTTGCCGGCGTCGGAAAGGCGGAGTTCACCGCAGTTGTGGGTACGAAACATGGGGTATAATTTTAACGGGGGGCAAAGATAGTTAAGTTGTAGGTTACATGTTGCAGGATACAGGTTGTAGGGGAGAACAATAGTTGCAACCTGATACTTGCAACCTATAACTTGCAACTTGATACTTACAACCTTTAACTTGCCACCATCGAATTCCAGGAATCCAACCTCCTTTTCTACTTTCCCGATGACTGGGTAGTGCGGAAGTACGACGACACCACGGCGTATCAGAGCCTCAGTGGACATGGGCTCAAGGGAGTAGATTTTATTGGTCTTTCCCCTGATGGGAAATTATGGCTCATAGAAGTCAAAAATTACCGTCCGCGTATCAGTGACCGGGATGGGAAGGAGTACCGGGCCAATAGGAAAACACCAGCAGCACTGGCAGCGCATGTTGCTACGAAATTCATCGATAGCCAGCGGCTCATTCGCATCGTCGATACTTACCTGCGGCGGCATTGGTGGCGACGCCTCCAACTTTGGTGGCTGGATCGGCGCCCCACTCCTCCGTCCGGCTCCAACTACTGGTTTTGGGCCGAAGCCCGGCGGCGTTGTGAACAAGATAATAACACCGTGTTCGTACTGTGGATGGAGACGCCGGAACGTAAAACCGGCTACGACGACGCTCTTGAAAAGTTATTACTGGAGCGCATACCTGCCGGAGAACAGGTAATTGTTGCGGAGGCTTCGCGAGAGCATGGGTTGGCCTTCGGAGTGAGAGAATTAGAGAATAATTGAATAGCTACCGCAAGAACCGTTCGCGACGCTTCGCTTGCTCACCTTGGCGAATAAGCGCAGCGCAATGAGTGGAAACAGCGGCAGCTCTATCAATCTACCCACTATCACATCTATCAATCTATAAAAAGGCGCGGCCGCAGGTGCAAAGAAGAGGTAAAGAAGCAGGATTATATTCAACCATTTCCATTACCATCCTCTAAATCTTCAAAACTGCTAACTATCTTTCCCCTTACAAGCCACTTCCATGAGCAAAAACTACGAACTCGACGACCTCGATCGTAAAATCCTGGCCCTTCTGATGGAAAATGCTAAGCGTCCATATACAGATCTGGCCGCCAAGCTTTTCGTATCCGGAGGCACCATCCACGTCCGGATGAACAAACTCATTGCCGCAGGCATCGTTACCGGGCAGACCCTGGAAGTGGACCATACCAGATTAGGCTATGACATTACCGCCTTTCTGGGTGTATTCCTCAAAAGCAGCGGGGAGTATGAGCCAGCCACGGCCTATCTAAAAGGCATTCAGGAGATTGTTTCCGCGCACTACCTCACCGGCGGGTACAGTATTTTCCTCAAGGTTGTTTGCCGGGATACCGATCACCTGCGTGCCGTCCTGGCCCGAATACAGGCCTACAACGGCATTCAGCGTACGGAGACTTTCATTTCGCTAGAGGAAAGCATCAACCGGCCCGTCCAGGTGCTATCAGCCGAGGCGATGAAGGAATTATTGGAATAAGCGGCTTCTTTTACCTGTTCTTTTGCAACCGTTAAATTGACTGTTGATGGGCTCCGATGGACCGGGTAAGGTTTGTCGGGCGGGAAGGATAAATGGTTGAGAACAAGTACTAATTTTTATTTTAAGAAAATTTCGGATGAGTAATTAATTTCACCTCACCCCGTACTTCTACGGAAGTACATTTAAGCCTGCGAAAAGTACTTAATCAATCAGCCGCCAACGCTGATATCTCCTCCGCAAAGCCGAAGCGGACACCAACAACCACGTCCCCTCCAACAAAACAAACGGCAGATACTCCATCAAAATGGAGGCCAGACAGGCCAATGTAGCCCCCACCAGGTTCAGTAAGATATAGGCCAGGTGTTCCGTATCGAGCATTTTGCGCAGGTTCAGAAAGAAGGCCAGCAGGATCAGGGAAACGCCGGAAAAGCCCAGGTAATCGACAAAGGTCAGTTCCATAAGTAAAGGAGTGGTACCTCTACATACGCCTTGCTCCTCCATTCGTTCAACGGGGTGATTTAGTTTCGACTAATTGTTG
>JBGCFZ010000276.1:0-14398 GCA_045110355.1 Lewinella sp.
AACCGCCAGACCAAGACCGAATGGCACCGCGTGAAGGCCTACGGCAAGCTCGCCGAGATCTTCGACCAGTACTTACAGCGTGGAACCCAGGTGTCCATTATTGGATCAATGAAATACCGGCAATGGACGGACAAGTTCGAACAAACCCGTACGGCAGCTGAAGTGATTGCCGAGGAGTTCTCTTTCCTTGGCGGCGGTAAGCGTCGGAATGAAGACGCCATGGCTCCCGCCATGGTCGCCGAACCAGAACCCTCTCGCTCTACTAAGAAAACGGCCAGTCGGCGAGCCAAAAAATCCACGGCCCAAACTGTAGAGAACTAACCAACAACTGATTACCAAATACCTGCTGCTCCGGTACCTGGCCGGAGCAGCTCATTATCCACCATTATGAATACAAGTAATTTCATCAACCTCATTGGGCGACTCGGCGATGACCCTAAAACACGGACACTGGAAAACGGCAATGCTTTCACAGAGTTTTCGCTGGCGACCAATGACTACTACCGTGATCGGGACGGAAATCGGCAAACCCGCACGGAATGGCATCGCGTTAAAGCTTTTGGTAAACTGGCTGAGATATTTGATACACACCTTCGGCGCGGTGAACAAGTCTCCATAGTAGGTTCAATGCGCTACAATAAATGGATTGATAAGCATGACCAGACTCGGGTTTCTGCCGACGTAATCGCCGAATCGTTCTCTTTTATCGGCTCCCAAAACCGGACTGCAGGAGCTGATCGTGAAAACTCAGCAAGCCTGGTGGCCGAACCACTCCCGGACGCTGCAGTAGCCATTGATGCTAAAACCCGAAATCATCGGGCCAAGACGGCGGTAGCGGAAGTACCAATTCTGGAAAGTGCCGACCAGGACCTACCCTTCTAAAAGACTATTTCTAATCCTCAATCACTTAATTTGGTGTTGACGGAGACGGATGTTTTTTGCAATTCATGAGGGTTTTTCCACCGATACACTCAACGTGAATCCGTAGCAGGCCTTTCGACAAGCTGGAAAAACTCAAGCCGGCCTTTTACCCGTTGGGAGAAGGGCCGGTTATTTGGTGGAGAAGGATAGCATGGACACGCATCAAATTGTCGCATAGTGCGTTCCGGTTATTTGTGATGGCCTTACCTGGGTTAACCGCCAATGACACTACTAACTACCTTACGATTACTACTGACTACTTAACTACTTTCAGGCTAAGGTCAAGGCTCGTAGCAGAGTGCGTGAGGGCACCAACTGAAATGTAGTTTACGCCGGTTTTTGCGATTTCCCGAATCGTTTCGAGGTTGATGCCACCACTGGCTTCTACTTCAAACCGACCATTGATATGGGCCACAGCTTCTTTCAGAATAGGTACTTCAAAGTTATCGAGCATGATCCGGTCTACCTGGCCTACTTTGAGTACTTCCATGAGTTCAACGAGGTTACGGACTTCCACGGTGATGGGAAGCTCCATGTTGTTCTCCTTGAAAAAGATTTGTACTCCTTCAATCGCAGCGGTGATGGTTCCGGCAGCGTCGATGTGGTTATCCTTGATCATGATCCGGTCATAGAGACCATCGCGGTAATTCTCACACCCACCCAAGCGGACGGCCCATTTTTCCAGAAAACGAAGGTTAGGGGTGGTCTTTCGGGTATCCAACACTTTTACCGGAAGGTCTTCGACCTCAAAGGCGTAACGGTTGGACAGCGTGGCAATGCCACTCATCCGCTGCATTGTATTTAAGACCAGGCGCTCGGCTTGTAGTAAGGCCCGGGAATTACAAGTAACGAAGAAGGCTTCGTCTCCTACGTGCATCAGATCGCCATCGTTCATACGTTGATCGAATTCGGCGGTTGGGTCAACGGCAAGGAAAATCATCTTAGCCACGGCCACTCCGGCCAATACACCGACGTCTTTTACCAATAGCCGTGCTGTATCCCGATTGTTGGCAGGAATCGTGGATTCACTGGTATAGTCGCCAGGACCAACATCTTCCGCCAGGGCCTCATTGATAAACTGAAGAATACGTTGACGTAGCGTTTCGGTCATAGGGGTATTTGGCATAATCGCTGATTTTGGCCGCAAAGTTAGTCCTTTTAACGGCACGAAACCAGCTTTGATCTGCAATAGATTTATTCTTATTACATTCACACTTATTTGTTTGAAAACTGTTTCTTCTACAATTATGCCTTCCCCTGACCGCAAAAAGGTGGATATTCTTGATCGTTCCGTAGCTTACCTAAAGGGTATCGGGCCGGCAAAAGCGAACCTGCTTGCGGAGGAATTAAACATTCATTCACTGGGTGACCTCTTACACGCTTATCCATTTCGCTACGTTGACCGTACGAAGTTCCATCGGATCATCGACATTATCCCCAATGAGGGTGCCGTCCAGGTAAAAGGTAAATTGAAAGCCCTCAATGTGAAGGGAGCTGGCCGGGCGATGCGGCTGGTAGGCAGGATACGGGATGACAGTGGAGCCAGTCTGGAATTGGTGTGGTTTCGGGGAATCAACGTGTTGCAAAACATGTTCATCGTTGGGGAGGAATACATTGTTTACGGGCCCGTGCAGGAGTTCAACGGCAGGCTTAGCATCACGCATCCGGAAATGGAATTAGCCAGGCAGGCTCCGACGGAGGTCGCCACTTTTGAACCAGTGTATTCCAGTACCGAAAAATTGAATCGTCGGGGTCTTGATCCCCGGGGACGTCGGAAGCTTATCCGGGCGTTGTTTCAGGAGCTCAAGCAACCTGATTTACCGGAAATAATTCCTGCTTACTTAATGCAGGAACTTCGGCTGATGGCCCGTGGCCCGGCGCTGCGTGCGATTCACCTGCCCGCCAACCAGGCAGAACTTGATGGTGCTCGCCGTCGTCTGAAGTTCGAAGAACTCTTCTTACTGCAAATGCGATTACTACAGTTGAAGGTGGTACGAGAGGAACAAGTGGCCGGGTATCGCTTTGGCAGCATTGGCAGCATTTTCAACAAGTTCTTTCAAACGAAACTCCCCTTCGAATTAACCGGTGCCCAAAAGCGGGTGCTGAAAGAGATTCGGGCCGATCTGGGCCGAGGTATTCAAATGAACCGACTGTTACAAGGCGATGTAGGTTCTGGCAAAACCATGGTCGGTTTAATGTCGATGTTGATGGCACTCGATAATGGTTTCCAGGCGTGCATGATGGCGCCGACTGAAATATTGGCCTACCAGCACTATGAATCCATTACCGAATATGTGGAGGGAATGGATATTACGGTGGCCTTTTTGTCGGGTAGTATTAAAGGAAAAGCCAGAAAAGCCATTTTGGAGCAATTACTGGCCGGAGAAATAGACATTTTACTAGGGACGCATGCTTTGATCGAACCATGGGTGGAGTTTAAAAACCTGGGGCTGGCCATCATTGATGAGCAACACCGCTTCGGGGTAAAGCAACGCGCGAAGCTTTGGGTAAAAAACAAACCTTATCCACCTCACGTCTTGCTGATGACGGCCACCCCCATTCCGCGTACCCTGGCGATGACGGCTTACGGCGACCTTGACGTTAGTGTGATCGATGAACTCCCGCCTGGCCGTACGCCGATACAAACCGTTCATTTTACGGAACACCGCCGTCAGCGGGTTTTCGGGCGGATCCGCGAAGAAATAGCCAAGGGGAGACAGGCTTACATCGTCTATCCTCTGATCGAGGAGAATGAAAAACTTGACTTACTGGCGCTGGAAGAGGCTTATGATGAAATGAGGGATAAGTTCCCTCCGCCGGAATATCAGATCAGCATCGTTCACGGCAAGATGAAACCTGCGGTAAAGGATGCAGAGATGCAGCGATTCAAGAACAAAGAAACCCACATTATGATGGCGACCACCGTGATTGAGGTAGGTGTGAATGTTCCGAACGCCACGATCATGGTCATCGTCCATACTGAACGCTTTGGGCTTAGCCAGCTACACCAACTTCGCGGCCGGGTTGGTAGAGGGGCAGAAGAGTCATACTGCATTCTATTGTCGAGTGTGAAACTGAGTAAGGAAAGTAAGGAACGGATTAAAACTATGGTGGATACGACCGACGGGTTTAAGATCGCGGAGGCAGATCTTCGCCTAAGAGGTCCGGGAATGATTGACGGCACCCAGCAATCGGGCTTGCTACAAATGCGAATTGCCGACCTGGCCAATGACGGCCGGATACTTTCTGTTGCCCGTGATCGGGCGAAAGACATCCTGGAAACCGACTCCCGGCTCGAAAAGCCGGAACACCAAACCCTGAAAATACACCTCGACAGGTACATGAAGGGAATAACGGGCTGGGGGAGGATTAGTTAATGGTCTGATCCACCAGTACTATTCGTCCGTTCGTCGAAAACCATTAAGCACTCGATACCGAAAGACAACCAAAATAAGGACTCACCCCTTTTATTAAGTACCTTACAAATTAATCAATACTAGAATAATGAACCAGAAGAAATTCATGACCTTCGGCATCGTTGGCTTTTTCCTGCTGATCGTGCTCATCATGTTCAGCAATGCCACTTTTCTGACCATCGACTCCGGTGAACGCGGTGTGCTGTTCCGGACGTTTGGCGCAGGTCTCGATAAAGAAAACATTTACCAGCCTGGTTTCCACATGGTAGCTCCCTGGAATACAATGTTTGTTTACGAAGTCAGAGAGCAACAGCTCGAAGAAGAAATGGAGGTACTCTCCAGCAACGGTCTTAACATCAAGGTAGACGTTACCGCCCGTATCCGGCCCAATTATGACCAGGTCGGAAACATCCACGAAACCTTTGGCCGGGAGTACATGCAACGGCTTGTTCGCCCCGAAGTACGTTCCGCTGTCCGGCAGGTTATCGGTAAGTTTACGCCAGAAGAGTTGTACTCCACTAAACGGGATGAGGTACAGACCCTGATTACCGAAGAACTTACTAATGTGCTGGCCAAAAACTACATCGACCTGCGGGCCATCCTGATTCGTGACATCGAACTTCCCGAAAAAGTACGGACGGCCATCGAGGAAAAGCTGGAGGCCGAACAGGGATCACTCAAGTATGAGTATATCCTTACCCGCGAAAAGCAGGAAGCTGAACGGCGCCTCATCGAGGCGCAGGCCAAGGCCGACGCCAACCGTATTCTTTCTGCGAGCCTTTCCGATAAAATTCTTCAGGACAAAGGCATCGAGGCTACGCTCGAATTGTCAAAGTCGCCGAATAGCAAAGTTATTGTTGTCGGTGGTAGCGACAATGGCGGATTACCGCTGATTCTTGGCGGAGGGAATTAGTAGATAGTCAAATAGTAGGTAGTTAATAGTCCCATACTAATCAGGCTATTGTACTACGAAAAAAATGCTCCAGGCAGGGAGGGTTGCTTTAAGCTTCCTTCCAGGCCCGGAGCATTTTTTATTTGAGACAAACTAATCTCAAAGCGCCATCGTTTATAAAGCACTTTAAAAATAAAAGTATTTTGATAAATGAAAAGACGCACTTTCCTCAATCGCGCCCGGCAGCTTACCGGTCTTGGCCTGTTGGCCGGTGTAT
Organism: Lewinella sp.; assembly: GCA_045110355.1. Classification (GTDB taxonomy): domain Bacteria; phylum Bacteroidota; class Bacteroidia; order Chitinophagales; family Saprospiraceae; genus Neolewinella. Next base: position 5,507 of record JBGCFZ010000276.1, read on the forward strand.
ACACCTGGCAAGTGGAACCCTTCTGGCTGGAATTCGTGGAGCGTAAATTGCCGATCCAGCATTTGCCAGCGCCACTGGTGGGCAAAACCCTGATGCAGATCAGTGACATCCACGTCGGCAACCGGTTCGATCACCAGTTCATCATTGATTCGTTTCAGGAAGCAGCAGTCTATGATCCGGATATCGTGGTTTACACCGGCGATTATGTGAGTTATGAAACCGAGGAACAGATCGATCAGCTGCGAAAGGTGATGAAATATGCAGTTAAAGGAAAACTTGGTACGGTCGGTATTCTGGGGAACCATGACTATGGAAAAGGCTGGCAGGAAAAGGGGGTGGATCGTGCGATCTGTAGCGTACTTGCCAGCGCCGGTGTTCAGGTATTACGCAACGAAGAAATGCTCCTAGGTGGCTTGAACGTGATTGGCTTGGACGACCTATGGGGAACCAATTTCGACCCCGCAGCAGTATTGGCTACGCACGATGCTGGACGGGCCAACCTCCTGCTCTGCCACAATCCGGACGTCTGTGATATGGACGTCTGGCACGGCTATCGGGGCTGGATCCTGGCCGGGCATACCCACGGCGGGCAGTGCAAGCCTCCGTTTTTGCAACCGCCCTTGCTTCCGGTAAAAAACCGAAACTACACTGCTGGTGCCTTCGACCTGGGGGATGGCCGACAGCTGTACATCAACCGGGCTTTGGGGCACAGTTATCAGGTTCGGTTTAATGTTCGGCCGGAGGTGACGGTGTTTGAGTTGACTCAGGCTGGTTAGTGAGGATTCGTCTGGGCAGGGCCGTAGGCTCATCTCCTTTCTTGCTTTGCTTCTTTCAACCCTTTTTCTTGCACCTGCGGCCGCGCCCCCAAAAACTACCATACAACCCAAGCCCTGGCCGCATCGTTTATATTGTCATGCTAAAGTGGCTACTAATCTTCCCCATTCGAATTTACCAGGTGACCTTGTCGCCATTACTGGGTCCTAACAAATGCCGGTACCAACCGACTTGCTCCCATTACGCCATCGAAGCCATCGAGGAGTGGGGTATGTTGAAGGGCAGCTGGCTGGCCGCCAAACGAATTGGCAGTTGCCACCCCTGGGGTGGCTTCGGCCCCGACCCGGTGCCCAAAAAACCGAAGCCTGATCAGGCGGATCAATCGGAGTCCGTATCTTAGCCATCCCAAAAAAACTTTCCCATGTTATTGCGCAAACTATCTCTCCTCGCTCTTTTCATTACTTTAAGTCTCCCTTCTTTTGCCCAAGGCATCGAATTTTTTCACGGCAGCTTTGAAGAAGCCCTGGTGAAAGCTGAGGCTGAAGGCAAACTGATTTTTGTTGATGCCTACACCACCTGGTGTGGCCCCTGTAAGAAAATGAGCGCCAACGTGTTTCCGCAAGCCGAAGTGGGAAATGTCTTCAACGCTAATTTTATCAATGTTAAACTGGACATGGAGAAGGAAGAGTCCGTAGCCTTCCGGAAAGTTCATCGCGTTCGGGCTTACCCAACCTTGTTTTGGATAAACGGTAAAAACGAAGCGGTCCACATGAGTGTAGGCGGTAAGACAACCGACAAACTGATCAACGTGGCCAAAGAGGCTATTGCCAAGCAAGACGACCTGCCAGCACTGACTGCAGAATGGGAAGCGGGAGATCGGGACCCTAAACTGGCTTTTACCTACATCCGTGCACTTGTTCGCCGGGGAGAGAATCACCTCCGGATCGCCAACGATTACCTCCGTAACCAGAAAGACCTGACCACGGAAGAAAACCTCAACATCATCCAGGTGGCCGCGACTAATGCTGACAGCCGGATTTTTGAGCTGTTGATGCAAAATAAAGCCGGAATCGTAGCCCTTAATGGACAAGAAGCCTTCGATGCTTCCGTCCACCAGGCAGTGAACGCCACCAAGCAAAAAGCAATGGAGTTCAAAGACGCCTCTTTGCTCGAAACCGCGGTGAAGAAACTCTCTGCCGTTGACCCCACCGCAGGCAAGTTACTGGCCCTGGAAGGTGCCTACGAAATGGCCGCTGTTGGTACTGACCTTAAAGCCTTCACCAAGGCGATGAAGAACTACCTGAAGAAAGGAGTGGACGGAGATGTGGTCCGGATGGCTTCCACCTACAAAATAGCCGCCAATTCCAAATTCATTGAAGACCCCAAAGTCTTGGAGATGGCCATCAATGCTGGCGCTACGGCTGCTGAGGCCGACAAGGCAACGGGCTACCAGCAGTACTATCGTATCGCTGACTTCCTGCTTAAGCAGCGCAAAGCCGATATGGCGCTCACTTACGCCAAACGTGCGCTGGAAACACTTCCCGAGAACAAGGCTAATTATGAAAGGGCCATTCAGGGCTTGATCAAGCGCATCGAAGAAGCGAGGTAATTAATTCATAGTCTGTAGTTCAATAGTTCGTAGTCCCTATTATAACTAGACTATGAACTATTGAACTGCAGACTATTGAACCAGAGATTATTGAACCAATAAACCACCCACGATACCTTGTACCCTGATCTCTCCTACCTCTTCCACGACTTCTTCGGCACTGCCCAGGATAACTGGCTCAGTATTTTTAAAACCTTTGGTTTTTTTCTATTGCTTGCCTTCCTCGTCGCCGCTCAATTGCTAAAACTGGAGCTGAAAAGAAGAGAAGCCCTTGGGCAGTTGAAAGCGACAAAGGTGATGGTCGTACCAGGCAACGGCATCACCATTTGGGATTATGTATTCAACGGTGTGTTCGGGTTCATTTTGGGCTATAAGGTTCCTTATGCCATCGCCAATTTTTCGGAATGGCAGCAAGACGCAGGCAGCGTATTACTTTCTACCGCTGGCTGGTGGTGGAGTGGCCTTCTGGTAGCGGCGGCTTTCTTAGGCTATTACTACTGGCAGGATAAAAAACCGTTGGCACAAACGGAGCCTTACGAGGCGGATGTATTCCCCAGCAGTAGAATTGGTCCGATTACTATGATGGCGGCCGTCGGCGGCATTCTGGGGGCTAAATTTTTTGCCATCATTGAGTATATGGACCGGTTTCTGGCTGATCCGCTTGGCGTATTGTTGAGCGGCGACGGGTTGGCCATTTATGGGGGGCTCATCGGCGGAGCGATTGCCGTTTACCTATATCTGCGTAAGCGCAACATAAAGCCTGTTCCTGTGCTCGATGCGGTGGCACCGGCTCTCATTGTGGCCTACGGTGTTGGCCGGATCGGTTGTCAGTTAAGTGGTGACGGCGATTGGGGTAAAGCTGCTGGTGCCCAACCCGATTGGTGGTTTTTTCCTGACTGGGCGTGGAGCTTCCGATTCCCCCACAACGTATTGGGGCGGGGCGAAGTCATCCCTGGCTGTGACCTCGAGTATTGTACCCAGCTGGCCGAAGGCGTTCACCCTACTTCCGTCTACGAAACGGTGATGGCTTTTACCATTGGGGCCATTCTTTGGGCGTTGCGTAAGCGACTGACCAGCCTGCCTGGGCTGCTGTTTTCCATATACCTTTTCCTCAATGGTGTGGAGCGTTTCTTCATTGAGTTTGCGCGCATCAACGATCGGTACGACGTGCTGGGCGTTCCATTGAGCCAGGCCCAGATCATTGCCATCTGCTTTATGCTGGCGGGCTTGATTTCCGGGTGGTTGTTCATCATCAGGGCGCGGACGCTGGATGCAGGGTAAGGGTGGAGAGAAGCAAGGGCGAAGGGACGTTGTTCATTCGAATGGAGATTTAAACATCTAATCTTATGAAATACTGGATAAACCGAACACCCAAAGAACACACCTTCATTGTCCATGCAGACAAGAAAATTTACCGGCTCCGAGCAAATCAAGAGGAGATTATTGACCTTCGTCAAGAATTAGAAAATGGTCGCATTAATGATAGATTCCTGGGCGTTCCAGAAAGTTATCTTCGCTACATCGAGTTCCAGGAAACAGCATCGGCATTAAGCCTGCACTACGGAAAGGATACAGAAGACAAAATATTGGTATCTGATCCGGCACTCCGTCGGGAAATATTTGAATATCTTCGAGAGCATGCTGGTCCGCACACCTACGAAGCCAAAAGGATAAGCCTCTTTGCCAGAATTAAAAAAACAGGTGCCGCACTGTTAGTGCTCTTGATTCTTGGAGGCGGTGTATCTTATTTTCTTTGGGAAGCAAGGCAAGGCAACTATTACACCGTGGAAGGACCTAACCCCGGGATAACGGGCTTGTTTATCGGTTTGGCAGAGTTTGGAGTTATGGTCAATGGGTTGATTTTTTTACCAATGATTGCTCTTTGTCTGTACTTGATGGCACGTGCTTCGGGAAAGAATGAAGTGGTAGAGCGAATTTTGTACAAGAGATATTAAAGTACCTCCCCATTACACCCCAACGTAAACTATCTTTGCCCCTTACAAACTCCCCCCAACGATGAAATTTGGCGTAATCCTCTTTCCTGGTAGCAACTGCGATGACGATATGGTACACGTTCTCGGTACCGTTATGGGCCGCGAAACGGTTAAACTATGGCACAAGGACGAGCATGCGCTGGATGATTTTACCACCGATGACTGCGTCATCGTCCCGGGTGGGTTTAGCTACGGCGATTATGTCCGTGCCGGAGCAGTAGCCCGCTTCAGTCCCATCATGGATTCCGTTATTGATTTTGCTAATCGGGGTGGCTATGTCTTCGGCATCTGCAATGGTTTCCAGATCCTCTGCGAAGCCCACTTATTACCAGGTGCACTTCTTCGCAACCGGGATCAAAAATTCATCGCTAAGAATTGTTTCCTCCGTGTAGAGACGAATAACAGCGCCGTCACCTCCGCCCTGGACGTTGGAGACGTGATCAACATCCCAATTGCCCACGCGGAAGGCCGTTACTACGCCGATGATGAAACCATTGCTGGCTTGATTACCAACGACCAGGTCCTTTTCCGCTATACCGACGCTACGGGAGAACCAACACCGGAGGCCAATATCAATGGCAGTACGCAGAACATCGCTGGCATCTGCAACGCCAATCGTAATGTTTTTGGCATGATGCCCCACCCCGAGCGGGCAAGTGAAGGCCTTGTCGGTAATACCGATGGCCTGGCTGTTTTTGCCGGAATGATTGAGGCTATTGAAGGCGCTGCTGTCGCCTAGTTATTGCCGCTAACGTAGACCCGGAGGGGCGCCCTACTTAGCGAGGGCCGACCGTCGATCCGCAGGATCAAGGGAATCTCTCGTTTTCGTTAGGTTATTTGTTTCACGTCCCTTATGCTAGCGCACGGGCAAAATCGCGACGCTCCCTTGCCCCCAATCGACGCACAGCGTCTCCACCCCGCCCAAAATCCCTACCTTGCCTCAGATGCAAGCAAAAGATAAAAATACCTACGATGCCATCGTCATCGGCACCGGTATCTCCGGAGGAATGGCCGCAATGGAGCTCTGCCGGAAAGGATTGAAAACGCTCGTGTTGGAGCGCGGCCGACAGATCAAACATGGAGATTACCCTACCGCTAATCTGGAAAAATGGGAACTACCCCACCATAATGAAATTCCGCAAGACGAGCAGGCACGCGATTACAAATACCTCAGTCGAAAGGGCTACATCACAAAACAAGATGGCATCCATCACTTCGTCAAAGACAGTGACCATCCTTACACCGAGAAAAAGCGTTTTGACTGGATTCGGGGGTATCAGACGGGAGGGCGTAGCTTGGTGTGGGGGCGCCAGTGCTATCAACTGAGTGATCTTGATTTTACGGCCAATGCCCGTGAGGGCGTTGGTGTCGACTGGCCCATCAGGTACAAAGACCTGAAGCCCTGGTACGACTACGTTACCCGATTCGTCGGAGTATCTGGCCGGGCCGAAGGCCTGGCGCACTTCCCCGATGGCCCCTTTCAGCCGCCGATGGAACTCAACTGCGCCGAAGCGCACTTACGCGATCGTGTCAAAGCGACCTTGCCCGGTCGCGTAATAACCGAGGGAAGAGTCGCTCACCTGACGGCTTATGACCCCAAAGTCAACCTGGGCACCCGCGGCAATTGCCAGTACCGAAATCGTTGCCGACGCGGTTGCCCCTTTGGCGGATACTACAGCAGCAACTCCGGCCCCATTCCCGTGGCAGAAGCTACGGGTAATATGACCCTGATCAACGGTGCTGCCGTGCGCGAGATCATCTACGACGCGGATAAAAAACGGGCCACGGGTGTTCGGGTGAAATTAACGGAGACGGGGACTGAAACGGAGTATTTTACCAAGGGAGTAGTCTTCCTCTGTGCTTCCGCCCTCAATTCGGCGGCCATCCTCCTGGCCAGCAAATCAGACGCCCAGCCCAACGGGCTGGGGAACGACAGCGACCAGGTAGGCCGCAACGTAATGGACCACCACCATCGTATCGGTGCTAACGGGCAGCTGGAGGGATTTGAGGACAAGTATTTTAAAGGCAGGAAACCCAATGGTTTCTACATCCCCCGCTTTGTCAACCTCGGCGATCAGGGTAGTAAACGAGACTACCTCCGGGGCTTCGGCTACCAGGGCGGCGGTAGCCGCAGCAACTGGCAACGACTTGTCCGGGAGCTGTCCGTCGCACCAGGCCCCGAACTAAAAGCCGCACTCGCCGAACCCGGCGGATGGAGCGTCGGAATGACCGGCTTCGGAGAGGCTTTGCCGAACCCCGAAAACCGTGTTACCCTTAACTACGATAAACTCGACGCCGATGGCCTCCCCACCCTGGTCATGGATGTTGCCTTCGGTGAAAACGAAGCCGCCATGCGAAAAGACATGAAAGCCTACGCCGTTGAAATGCTGGAAGCGGCAGGGGCCAAAAATATCAGTACCTTCGAGGATGAGGCATTCCCCGGCTTCTCCATCCACGAAATGGGCTCGGCGCGCATGGGTCGTGACGCCAAAACCAGTGTGCTTAACGCCCACAACCAAGTCTGGAATTGCCAGAACCTTTACGTGACCGATGGGGCGGCGATGACCAGCGCCAGCTGCGTTAACCCCAGCCTTACTTATTTGGCGCTTACTGCCCGGGCGGCGGAGCATGCGGTGCAGAGTTTGAATCGGCGGGATATTTAGTTGGTTTTGCGGAGCGAATACACATTAGTTGCCCCTTGCTGCTTAAAAACCTCCCCCAGCACCCGCGTCCCCGCCCCCAAAACTTGCCCTTACCTGACAAATTTCCTTAAACGCTCCACAACAAACCCCGTAAGATTTATCTTTAATCTTCGATGCAAGCTCGCCACTACTCCCAGACTTACCGCCGCCTCCGCGACCTCGACCCCGAGGACTACCAGCGCATCATCCGGATGTACGAGGAAAGGGAAGACGAGATTGGTCGGCTGGATGTACTCGAGAATTTTGAGCTAACGGTGTACTACGTAAATGCACTATTTGCCACCGGTGCCTATCGCCAGCACCTGATGATGGTTGATCTGGTAATCGAAGGCAGCATACGCCATAACATCCGAGAGGTGGAAGATATCGGAGGTGACGTTTTCGAATACCTCCTTTTTCAAAAGGGAGCGAGTGCCTACCGCTTGTGCGATTTTACTACCACAACGCACATCGCCAGGGAGCTTATCCGGATCAACCCCGACAGGGTCCATTACACCCGTTTTCTCCGGATAGCGTTGTTCAAAAGCCGGCCGGGCCTGCTTCAATTGGGCCGTGCCAGTTTCATCCTTTGCATCTTGCTGTCGGCGTTTATGGTCACCGTCAACCTGATTGTTGTTGCCAATTTTCAACCAGTATATGAGCAACCACTTCGTTTAGCAACCCTGGCTGTTTTTGCGATGGGTTGCCTTGTGTTGATCACCTCATACGGCTTTGCCTATTGGCGTGCGCATCGAAAAGCTTTTGGTTTTCGACAGAAACAACCGAACAAATAACTTAAATTGACGCTAGAATTAACATAAACAACACCGGGCTACGCTAACTTGCGTCCTGAACTTACCTTTAAAATTAAACTTAGCAAGTAATGACCAAACCCACCTTAGTAATCCTTGCCGCAGGCATGGGCAGCCGCTATGGCGGCCTCAAGCAGATCGACGGCGTTGGCCCCAGTGAAGAGGGCATCATCGAATACTCCATTTACGACGCTATTCGTGCCGGTTTCGGTAAGGTCGTTTTTATTATTCGTAAAGACATCGAAGCACCCTTCCGCGAAAAATTCGACGGTAAATTCGGCGACCAAATTGAGGTTGCCTATGCTTTCCAGGGCATGGACAGTTTTGTCCCCTCCGACGTAGACCACACGAAGCGTGAAAAACCATGGGGAACCACTCACGCCATGCTGGTGGCCAAGGACGTTTGTGAGGAGCCATTTGCCGTCATCAATGCCGACGATTACTATGGCATCAAGGGTTTCCAGAAAATGGCGGATTTCCTGAACAACGACGTTTCTCCCACCGTCTTTAGTATGGTCGGCTACGTACTGCACCGCACCCTTTCTGATCACGGCACGGTAAACCGTGGCGTCACCCTGGTGGGTGATGACAACAAACTTGTTGACGTTGTGGAACGTCTGAAAATTGGCCGTGGCGACGACGGCCAGGTAACTTACCTGGGCGACGACGAAGTTCGTTACCCGCTGGCTGATGACTCGGTCGTTTCCATGAATTTCTGGGGCTTCCACCCCTCCATCTTCGCCACCATCGAGGCTGGTTTCCAGGACTTCGCCCGGGACAATACTGATAATCCACGCGCAGAATACCTCATCCCGGAACTAGTTGATGGTATGATCAAAGACGGTTCCGCCCAGGTGGAAGTACTCGTTTCTGACGACCGCTGGTATGGTGTTACCTACCAGGAGGATAAGCCGAAGGTGCAAAAGGCATTTACGCAGTTGGTGGAGGATAAGGTTTATCCAACACCGCTTTTCTAGATTGATGGACGGCCTTACGGCCTTAATCTATCCCCTATCAATCTA
>JBGCFZ010000277.1:0-3187 GCA_045110355.1 Lewinella sp.
AACATCACCGACGGGCAGTTCAACACCAGTTCCATCGGTGCTATCGCCGTAGCACCCAGCGACGTTAACGTCATCTACGTTGGTACCGGCGAGCACGCCGTTCGTGGCGTGATGACCTCCGCCGGAGACGGCGTCTACAAATCCACCGACGCCGGTAAAACCTGGACCCACCTGGGGCTGGATGACAGCCGGCACATCGCTGAAATCCGGGTACACCCCAACATCCCGGACCTGGTCTACGTCGCAGTTCAGGGTGCTTTGCACGGAGACAGTGAAACCAGGGGCATCTATCGCAGTAAAGATGGTGGTGACAGCTGGGAGAAAATCCTTTACGTAGACAATACTACTGGTGCGGCAGACCTTAGCATCGACGCATCGAACCCTCGTATTCTTTACGCCGGCATGTGGGAACACCGTCGTTTCCCCTGGGCAGTGAAAAGTGGTGGCCCGGGCAGTGGTCTGTATAAATCTACCGACGGCGGCGACAACTGGGAACGGCTGACCGAAGGCCTGCCGGACACCCTCGGTAAAGTCGCCATCGACGTCAGCCCAGCCAACCCCGAGCGGGTCTTCGCCAACATCGAAGCTGAAGGCAAAAAGGGCGGCGTGTACCGCTCCGACGATGCCGGGGAAACCTGGTCGCAGGTCTCCAGCGACCGGGTTACCGTGGCCAGAGCCTGGTACTACATCGAAATTTTTGCTGACCCTCAGGATGAAAACACCGTCTATGTACTTAATGCTCCCGTGCTTAAGTCCATCGACGGCGGTAAAACCTTCCGCACCATCCGTAACCCGCACGGCGACCAACACCACCTATGGATCAACCCGGACAACAACCAGAATATGATCCTGGCCAACGACGGTGGCGCCTGCGTTTCCTTCAACGGTGGGGCCAGTTGGAGTACCCAGCAAAACCAGCCCACGGCCCAGTTCTACCGTGTGATCGCCGACGAACAGTTCCCCTACAAAATCTACGGTGGGCAGCAAGACAACTCCGCGATCGAAATCTCCTCCAGAACGCGGAGCGGCGGCATCACCTGGAAAGACTGGCGCTCGACAGCCGGCGGAGAAAGCGCCTTCATCGCCTTCGACGATCCGAAGAACCCGCGCTACGTCTACGGTGGCAGCTACCAGGGAAACATCTCGGTGTACGATAATAAAACGGGGACGGAGAAAGACATCATGGCTTACCCCGTAGCGGGTCTCGGCACCCTGGCCAAGGAGATGCGCTACCGCTTCAACTGGAATGCGCCGTTTGTGGCGCAGCCGCAAGAGCCCTCCATCCTTTACCATGGTGCTAACCTTGTTTTGCGCTCCGCCGATGGCGGAGACAGCTGGAAGGAGATCAGTCAGGACCTGACCCGCAACGACACCACCAAACAGGAAGCCGGTGGTTATCCCTTCACCAACGAAGGAGCCGGTGGCGAAAACTACAATACCATCAGTTATATGGTCGCTTCTCCGCACCAGGCCGGAGAGCTTTGGGTAGGTACCGACGACGGACTGGTATGGCGCACCACGAACGAAGGCGCCAACTGGGAGAACGTTACACCGCCCAACATCGGGGAGGTCCTCATCAACGCCATCGAGGTATCTCCGCACGATCCCAACACGGCCTATCTCGCCGTCACCGGGTACAAGTTCAACGACTTCAAACCGGGGATGTACAGGACGACGGACGGTGGCAAAACCTGGGCCAACCGGGTGAATGGCATTGAGGACGAATCCTTTGTCCGCGTAGTTCGGGAAGACAAAAAACACCCGGGCCTGCTCTATGCCGGCACCGAGCGGGGGCTTTATGTTTCTTTCGACGCTGGCATGAACTGGGAAGCATTCCAACTCAATCTGCCCGTCAGCCCCATCCTGGACCTGACCATTCGGGACAACGACCTGGTTGTTGCGACCTCCGGCCGGGCCTTCTGGGTACTGGACGACCTTAGTGCCGTGCAACAAAGCAAGGGGTCGCTGGACGACACGGTCGAACTTTTTGAGCCCAAGCCCACCTACCGCTACAACCTCTCCGGCGGCGGTGGCCGGGAGTTTGGTGCCGACAACCCAGCCCCGGGCATCGTTTTCGATTATTACCTACCGGAAGAAATGGATACTACGGACCTCAAGATCGAGGTATTGGCATCGGACGGCACCGTAATACGCAGCTACTCCAACCAAAAGAAAAAGGGATTCAAAAGCTGGCCGGGCGGGCCACCGGCCCCGCAGGTCATCCCCTCAAAAGAGGGGGTCAATCGCTTCAACTGGGACCTGCGCCGGGAGCAATTGCCCGCTGTTGACGGCGTCTTCATTCTTGGTGATTACCGGGGCAGTTTAGTCCCGCCCGGCAGCTATACCCTCCGGCTTTCTGCGCCCTCCGACACCATGGAGGTCAAAGCAGAACTGCTGGCTGACCCAACGCTGGACGCCAGTCCGGCAGCATACGCCGCCCAGCAGGCCATCCTCCGGCCCATCGAAGCGATTGTGAAAGACATCCACGGTTCGGTTAACCGGATGCGGAAAGTGAAAGGGCAGCTCAAAAGCCTGAATGTTTTACTGAAAGAGTTTGACGATACCGGCGAGCTGATCGCCTCCGGCAAATCGATCATTGATCAGATTACTGCCTGGGAGGAAAACCTGATCCAGCCGGACCAGAAAACCTTTCAGGACGTCATCAACTTCCCGAACCAGCTCAACGCAGAGCTGATGAACCTGAAGAGCCGGGTGGATGGTGCGGTACCGGCGGCTACCGCCGGTGCGAAGCTTCGTTTGGCGGACCTGCGGTCGGTCTGGAGCCTGCATCAAGCGGCCCTGCAACAGATCATCTCCGAAGAGGTGGCTGGGTTTAACGCTAAGTATAAGGAGATGGGGCTACCGGCGCTGATTTTGCCGGCGGATCCTGCTAGTAAGGTACGGAAGCCTTAGGGGAGATGGGAGGAACCGTTAGGCCCTAAGGGGAAGGACGTGAGAGGAACCATTAAGGGCATTTAGGCATTAAGAATCTACATTAAGAAGGGGAGTTATCGGAAGCATTCGTAGCTCCTCTTCTCTTTCTTTTGGGCGCGGCCGCGGGTGCAGGGGAGGTTGGAGGGCATTGGAACGCTCTCTCCGCGCTGTCGGTGTGTAGGTCCTCGGACGGTCGTCCCTTCCAATCCGTCGCTCATCCAATCCGTCGCTCATCCGATCCGCCCGACGGCCC
>JBGCFZ010000278.1:0-12577 GCA_045110355.1 Lewinella sp.
CCTCCCCTTGCACCTGCGGCCGCGCCCATAGAAACTTCCCATTTCCGGCATACGTTACCTACCAACAAATCAATAGCACCAACCATGCCCGATCTCTTACAAAAAGCCTGGCTCCTGGCCGCCCACCACCACGAAAACCAACGGTACAACACCCCCGTAGAGGGCGTCACCTTGCCCTATCTGACCCATATCGGTGCGGTACTTATCGAAGCGCAACAAGCGCTCTACCACCATCCCGAATTCGATGCCAACCTACTGCTTTGCAGCGCCGTATTACATGACACCTTGGAAGATACCGACCTCTCCGCAGATCTCCTGAAGTCCACCTTCGGAGAAAGCATACACAGCGGTGTTCAGGCCCTGACCAAAGATGAAAGCCTCACTTCCAAACGTGCGCAGATGGAGGACAGCCTTCAACGAATTCTCGCCGCTCCTGCCGAAATAGCGGCCGTAAAACTCTGTGACCGGATCAATAACCTGGCACCTCCTCCTCATTATTGGACGCCCGGAAAAATTATCGCTTATCGGGAAGAAGCACAGCTTATCCTCGATCGACTCGGGCACGTCAGCACCTACCTAGGCCAGCGGCTGGCGAGCAAGATCGCGGCCTACCCACCACGTTAAAGTCTGGAAGACCAACCACCAAAATTCGCATTTCAGCATTTGACTAATAATGATCAAATTCCAATACCCCCCCCTGCTATTCCTGCTCTGTGTCCAGCTGCTTTCTGGCTGTACCGCCTCCCGGAACGCCACTTTACCTGATGCCTACGCTGATGACGCATACGCCGTCGATTACGATTCGCCTGCCCAGGCCAGGCCAACAACCTACCCTCTAAAAGTAGATCGCAAACGAATTTATTCCGCCAACATTGGCCTTACCGTCGCCGAACCGGACTCCACTTCCAGTCAAATAACCAATCTGGCCCAAGAGTTGAAGGGTTTCATGACCCGGTCTTCCACCAACGGCGTGACCATCAGGGTACCGGCCGATCAACTTGAAGTAGCCATTACTCGGATCCAGGCTCTCGGAAAAACCCGGTATAAACAGCTCACCGGAGAAGACGTCACCGAAGCCTATCGCGATTATGGCATCAGGCTGGACAATGCCGAAAAATCCCGCCAACGCTACCTGGAGCTACTAGCAAAGGCAGTGAACGTAGAAGAAACCTTACTGGTGGAGCGGGAATTGGAAAGACTCAACGAAACCATCGATCTGCTGAAAGGGAAGATGAACCGACTGGACCAGTTAGAGGCCTATGCCACCATTACCGTTGACCTTCAACGGAAGGCGAAGCTGGGGCCACTTGGTGTAGTTTTCAAGGGCTTATACTCAGGCGTGAAGTGGCTGTTCGTCAGGAAGTAACTTACGCTGCATCCGTCTTCAACAAGTTTTTCCCAATAGCATAAGCAGACATCAACGACCAAAAGGAATTGATAACAATGAATGGATACGCCTCATTTGCCGTGGCGTTCACGATCAGCAGCAGGGAGCAGATCAAATTGATGAGATGGTAGGGGGTTCCCAGGTTATCGAGCTTATCAAGCGAGGAAGCCACAAAGGCGAAGAGTAAACCAAGGGCACCGACCCAGCCGGCTAGAGCGATCATGTAGGGAAGTTTATTTAAGAACACACCATCCAGAGGATTATGTTTTGTGTTTAATTTTTATTTATTAATAAACTTGTTTTAAATTAGCTTTATGCTAAACTCCTCCATCTTTTCCACAGTTTCACTTGACGGCACCGGTCACGTAATTTATCGGACAGATTTTCCGGTCGCCGATCTCCTCCAAACGAAGCTCGAAGCACTGTGGGCGCTGCACCCCGAAGAATTTCACACCTTGCTGATGCACGGAAAGGAAGTGAAAACGCCGCGATGGCAATGGACACACGAGATTCCCAAAATGAAAAAGTACCTTGGCCGCCGAATCTCCGTCACTCTACGCGCTTTTGCGGACTAAGCGGAAACAACTCTTTATCCAATGCGCTTTTTCCAATTTGTTCTCTTTGCGGCCATGGTAACCTGCTGTCAGTCCTGTACTACGGACTCTACTACCAGCAAAAAAGAGGTCCTTCGCTCCAGAGACCAGATTACAGATTACAATCCGGGCAACGACGAACGGCCGTTGAACGAGTTGATCCAGATTGACGAGATTTACCCCGGTGCAATTATCGGCTCCCCCTATAGAATTACGGGTAAGGCGAACAACTCCTGGTACTTCGAACGTAGCTTCCCGGTGAAGCTCAAGGATGAAAAAGGTAACGTCCTTTATTCCTCTCCGGCCGTCGCCCTATCGAGTCAGCGGTCTCCGGGCTGGATTCCCTTTAAAGTAGATATCATCTTCATCGCGGCACCGGGCAGCGAGGCCCGGCTCGTATTCGAGTTGCATAACCCGAGTGACACGGAGGGCTTTCAGCGGGCGATAGAAGTTCCGGTTATCTTACAATAGGCCTATTTCCGTTCCTTAGCCGCCTCTTCAGCAAAGGTATTCAGATGTACCTGCTTCTCTGGTTTACCCGGGCGGATCTTCATGTTGAGGAACTCTACCCCGAGGGAGAAGGCGATGGCGAAGTAGAGGTAGCCCTTCGGAACGGTACCTACCTCCGAACCAAACAACTGAAAATGCGCCAGGTGCGCTCCTTCGACGATCAGCATAAAGCCAATCAGAATGAGGAAGGCCAGGCCCAACATCTGAATCGTCGGGTTACGGTTCACGAAGTTGCCAACGGGGACGGCAAAAAGCATCATGATGCCAACAGAGACCACTACGGCTATAACCATAATGACCAGTGCTCCGGGTACACCATTGGTCATCCCTACGGCCGTCAGGATGGAGTCAAAACTGAACACGATGTTGATGATCGTGATTTGAATAATGACAGAGCGAAGGGAAGCTCCGACGGATTTACCCGTTGTGGGATCGCCATCGGTATGCTCGTCGCCCTCCAGCTTATGGTGAATCTCCGAGGTTGATTTGTAAAGCAGAAAGACGCCACCTGCGATGAGGATGAGGCTTTGTCCGCTGAATCCACCGCTGGCCCAACCGAAGTCGAAGTTAAACCAGGGGTCGTTCATAGCTACCAGAATAGACACACCGAAAAGGAGAACTATCCGCAGCACCATGGCCAGGACGAGACCAATATTGGTCGCTTTTTTACGATCTTCTTCGGACTTCAGTTTATTCGAAGCGATGGAGATGAATATAATGTTGTCGATACCAAGAACGATCTCAAGGAAGGTCAGGGTAAGGAGGGAGAGCCAAACGGCACCACTGCCGAAATCTGGAATATCATACATACTGCAAGGGGGTATAAACATAGTTGACGTTTTCACGCCTAAAGACAAAACTACAACAGCCGCGGGATGTTTGGAAAAACATGAGAGAAACGAAATTTCGTCGTTTGCGGCGTGACGAGCTTGAAGAAGTAACCGGACAGTTCGTCAAATTCCTGAGTGTCAACGGTATCGACGCTGATAGTTGGCAAAAAATGAAGGTAGAACAGCCCGCCCAGGCCGATGGCTTCATCCTACAGTTTTCGCAAATTGTTTTCGCGGGCGTGATCGAAAAGGTCAGTTATCTGGTGCATCGTCGCCCGCATGACCTGCGAACGTATAAGACCGGACCGGATAAAATTGAAATGCGGGGCATCTTGTTGGATGGGGAAACGTCGATAGATTTTACCAAAACAGACCTTCCTCCAAAGGAGATGTTTGCACAAATGAAGGCAGACAAAGTGACGCCGAAAATTTACAAAGCGGAACGTGCTTACCTACCCATTGGCCGCGATCAGGACGTCTTCCTGATTATGGAAGAGGGGGCTTTGATTGATACGGGTGAATTGTTTGAGACTTTGGCGGGGCTTTAGGGTTCAGTATTCAGGAGTCAGGTTTCAGTGTTCAGTACTCAGGGGGCAGTATTTAGTGTTTAGTACTCAGGGGTCAGGATTCAGGGGTCAGGATTCAGTGTTTAGTACTCAAAGATCAGTTGTCAGCGTTTAGTCATTTGGGTTTAGTATTTCACATTTCGACTGGACCCTGCGTGCTGCACACTGAAACCTGAACCCTAAATACTGCTCCCTTAATCCTTTCTTTGCACCTGCGGCCGCGCCCAAAGTGTCGAACATTTAGCAAAAAAACAACTTCTAGCCAGCAACAAACCAACCAATATGAAATCCCTTTTCGCCTTTCTCCTCCTGATCATCCTGATGAGTTGCGGTAATGATCAACCAGCCACTGACACTGCAAGTATTGACGTGCCAACAGCGGATGCACCGGCTCCACCCCCTGCCATTGATGAAGACGCCACCACAGCAGTAGGCAACGATGACCCTTACCTGATCAGCAACGGTTATTTCCTCGGCCTCAAGCCCGGAGGCTCCCTGGCCGAATTCGTTGATGGCCTCCGTTCGGATGTGCTGCAAACCGGTGAAGGGGACTTTGACGTCCACTATATCGACAGCGCCGAAGGCGATGAGCTGGGCTACGTCATGGCCGACCCACGAGACGAAGGTACCATCGGCAACATCTACATTACTTCCCCCAAAGTGGTGACGGAAAAAGGCGTTCGGGTAGGCATGAGTTATTCCGCATTAACGGAAAAGATGGGCCAGCTGGAAGTGCATGGCTCAGAAATAGAAGGATATACCTTCGCGAACACCGAGGGGATGGCCTTCCGCCTTGATGCCGGCAACTGGAGCTACGAAGTAGACCCGTCGACGATTAAACCGGAGACCAAGATTATCGAGATCGTTATTGAATGATAGACTATGTACGCCCCACCCCTCGCAAGCATTATCCTCGCCGCCGGTGAATCCCGGCGCATGGGCCAGCCCAAGCTGTTCTTACCCGTTCAAGGTTCGTCCATGCTGCGGAGGGCCGTCTCGGCCGTAGCCGGACTGGGCATTACCGTAGTCGTTACCGGTGCCTATGACCAAGAGATCCGGGAACACTTAACGGACATTGACCACCTGAACTTCATCCATAATGCAGCGTGGCGAACGGGCATGGCGAGTAGCATTGCGGCCGGTGTCGAAGCCATCTCGGAGCAACAGCCTAATGGCTACCTCATCATGGTAGCCGACCAACCGGAGATTGACATTAACACGCTGGAAGCTCACCTCAATGCATTTTCGCTCCATCCGGATTCCATCGTTGCTACCTGGTACCCCGAACGCCTGGGCGTCCCCGCCATCTTTCCCGCCCGGTGTGCCGACGACTTGCTCTCGGGGGAAGGAAGCCGAGGAGCCCGTCAGCTGATTGCGCAGGAAGGTGATGCCGTCAAGGTCATCCGTCTTCCGAAACCACCGGAAGACATCGATACACCGGAAGATTACCGACGATTCACGGCCCGAATCGGCCAATCGTCTCCGACAAACGACGATCCGTCTTAATTCTCCTATCCTACGGGTATTTTTATTTATTTTTGGGGTGTGATCTTTGGTAGGTCTAACTACTCACTGTCGATCTGATTTATTGACTACCCGACTAACTTCATCCCTTGTCACGCATACTCCAAGGCATCCACGAATTCTTTTACACCCTGCTGGCCTTCCCGCGGGCCTGGCGTTTTATGCGTAACCACCGGCTCTGGGAAGGACTCCGCCAGTACGGATGGGTAGCGCGTGGATTGGTCATCATCGGCGTACTGTTGGCCGGCTATATGATCACGGAAGCCATCGATTGGTTTCAGTCACACGACGACGCTCCACTGACGGCCATGATGATTGGTGGAGACAGCTTGCTGATGCAATGGGTAGATGAAGCCAGGAATTCTATGTCTGATGGCGTCTTCAACTGGATCACTCTGGTCCTGCTCGAAGTGGTCATTTATCATTTCATGCGGCAAACCCTAAAAATCGTACTGAAAAAGGACGTCGAAAACGCCCATACCTTCAAGCCCTTTCTGCACGCACAGATTCGGATGATAAAAGTCTCGGTCATTGCATTTTTTATAGAATCTGTCCTCCTCGGCTTTTTCGATATGCTGACCGGAGGCACGCTCTATTGGCTCATCTCCGTCTTCATCCGGTCGATGTTCCTAGGCTACGTTATCGCCGACAATTATAACGAACAATTCGGGCTCACCATTGACCAAAGTCGGCGGAACCTCTATCGGAATTACCTCGGCATCTGTGCTGGCTTGGGCCTGCCGTTGCTCATCATGATGGAGGTGCCCGTATTTGGCACCGTGCTTGGTCCGCTGGTTACCTCCGTTGCCGCAGCCATCGTACTCAAGGAACTCAGTGATCTGCACATCGTTGGCTATCAGATGAACGAGAAAGAACAAATAAAAGCCGATAAAGAGGCCGCAAGAGCGGCTAAGAAGCTGGCGCGTAAGGCAGGGAAGAAGGGCCGAAAGAAGGCAATTGCGTGATGATCCCGGACCGTCACTAAATGCAAAAAGCCCATCCAACAATGTCGGACGGGCTTTTCTGGGGTGGAGAATACCAGAGTCGAACTGGTGACCTCTTGCATGCCATGCAAGCGCTCTAGCCAACTGAGCTAATCCCCCAGATAGAGCAGCTTAATTCCTTAAGCGGACGCAAAGATATACACGTAACCTTACATGTCAAAGCCGGAGTGAAAAGTTTCGGAAAAAAGTTCGTCTTGGTGAGTCACTGAGTTGGTGGGGCACTGAGTTGCTACCGCGCCTACCACTCATTGCGCTACGCTTGTTCGCCTCAGGTGAGCAAGCGCTGCGCTGCGAATGGCAACAGCGGCAGCAACTCAGTGACGCAGTGACTCTACGACTCACTTAGTGCAGCACCCTCCACAACTTTTAGAAACTCTTAACAAGAAATCCGTGTCCTTTCCCCATCTTTTGCGTCACAAATCCGTTAAAGCGAAAGAAGCCTAAGGGACGCCTCATAAATAACTGTCCTGATTGAAGCGCAGGAATCGTGGTGCTGATCGAATAACTCGAAATCCAACATAGCCATAGCTACGGTGGTTTTCGAGTTATGAAGAGCAGTGCTGCGAGGCCAAGCTGCAAATCGGACAGTTATTTGTGAGACGTCCCTAAGGGTCAAACCAACCATTAACAGCTCATTAAACCAGCCACGCTGGAATTGTGCTTATATTTGTAACTCAAGAAAATTTAATACCCACATGAAACAATTTCTCCTCCTCCTCGTGTTGGCCTGCGGTTTTTCTGCAGCCGTTCAGGCACAGACCGAAACTGCTCCTGCTGCTGAAGCAACCGAAGTAACGATTACTACACCAGCCGACGGCGCTGTTATGGTATTCGAAGCTTTAGAAATTGACTACGGCACCATCGAGCAAGATTCTGACCCTTTCCGCATCTTCAAATTTAAGAATGAAGGCAACGAGCCGCTTTTGATCACCAATGCCCGTGGCTCCTGTGGTTGTACTGTACCCAGCTACAGCAAAGCTCCCGTAGCTCCCGGTACAACCAGCGAAATCAAGGTTCGTTACGATACGCACCGCCTTGGCCAGTTCCGTAAGCGGGTTACACTGACCACCAACGCCGGTGAAGATCCCATCGTCCTGACCATCAAAGGTCTCGTTGAGCCAAAGCCAGCAGAACCAGCCGCAACACCCGAGCAAGGCCAGGGCCTGTTCAACAACGGTGGCGGTAAGTAATTTACCCTTCTCGTAAGGTAATAAATGCCCCTATGCGCTTAGCGTGTAGGGGCATTTTCGTTGCTGCTGACGGTTCCCATCGCCAACAAGCCCACCATTCCGTAACTTGCCGATATTGTGAATACGGCCCAATAGTCCAACTGACTAACAGACCAATACCCCAACACCCCAACCATGGTTCACCCCTACCGCCAGAGAAACCTGGCCGCACTTGCAAGAAAACTGGAATTCACCTTCCATGAGGAGGACGACTACGGCTTACTTACCCAACTTCAGGACTTCCGGCTGTTCAAAGAAGGCCGGAATAAAAAAGTGGAGCGTATCCTGCGGCGACAAGACGGACTGATGGAGTTCGATATTTCTATCTTCGATTACAGCTACCAGCGATGGGGTGGCGGCAGTGGAGCGGAAAACCGGACTTACCAGACGGTCTTTTTCCTGCAAAGTGGCCAGTTGGGCTTGCCCGAAATGTGGATGAAGCCAGAAACCATCGCCCATAAATTGGGGGAACTCCTGGGCTTCACCGACATCGACTTCGTACGTTTTCCAAAGTTCTCCGGACAGTATCGGCTCACCGGAGAAGACGAGGAATACATCCGTCACCACTTTAATGACGAGGTACTGAATTACTTCACCCTGAACAAGGGCTGGTCTATGGAAGGATTAGGCTTTTATCTCCTCTTCTACCGCAAGGGAATGCTCATTCCCAGTGCCCAAATTGAAGATTTTTATAAGCGGGGGCAGGAAGTTTATGCTCTGATGACCGACAAAAAAGCGAATTCCAGCATCTTTGGTAAGTGAAACTAAGCAACAATCCTCTTCGTCGCCCTTTCCCCGATCGTGAGTTTGGCCCGGAAACCATCGTCGGGATGCTGTGGGTATCCTTATTCGTGTTCTGCGCATTGTTTTTTCTCCGTCCCCTTGGCATGCACGTTCCAGGCAATGCATTCCTGACTTGCATTGGATATGCCCTTGTCACCTTCATCGTAGCTGCCTGCTATGCTTTCGTCACCTCACGTATTTTCAACTGGGAAAAAAGTGGTGACAATTGGACGCTCGGTAAATGGATCCTCGATTCAGGCTTATTACTTGCCTGTATTTCCGTTGGGAACTTCGTGTTTTACAACTTTACCGTAAACTGGACTGCATTTTCACCAATCGTGCTGGCGACCATCACTGTACCTACCGTACTCATCGGCCTCTTCCCAATTGCCTTCAGTGGAATGGCCGTTCAAATACGGGCCGAACGGGATCACCAGCGAACGGCAGGCCAGTTACAATTGGCCACCGCACGATCTGGTGCAACTACTTCTGATCATCGACTTATTGAACTTGGCGACGGAGGTTTTTCGGTCGATCCCGGTACCATCCTTTTCTGTGAATCCCGTCAGAATTACGTGCGTTGCGGTTTTCTCGATCAAGGGAATTTTCGAGAGGAAACCATCCGGGCCACACTCTCGGGAATTGAAGAAAAACTGGCGGACCGGGGCATCCTGCGCTGTCATCGTTCTTACCTCGTTAACCCCCGTCACATAAGAAGTGCCCGCGGCAATGCGCAGGGCCTTAGGCTGGACATGATCGGCATGTCGGAAGAGGTACCGGTCTCCCGAGCGTACGTAAAGGTGCTGCGCGAGGTGCTGCTGTAAGTACTTTTGGGCGCGGCCGCAGGTGCCTGAGTCAAGTTGGAAAGGAGCAAAGTAAAAAGGTTGAGCAAGGTAGTTCTCCCCTTCTCCCTTTCCTCCCTTACTTTGCCGTCCATCCCCGACCCTTGCCAACTGGCCCAAAGCCTTTGTCATTCGTCCCACCTCCTTGATTTCGGGAGGTTCCTTATCCCATATTTGAGGAAACGCAATTGACATGGACACCTTAGTTAACAGTATACTGACCATCCACGTGGCCGCCGGATTCACCAGCCTGGCCCTGTTTTTCATCCCAGCCTTTGCCAAAAAAGGTGGCAAACTTCATAACACGGTCGGCCGCTGGTACGTGTACGGTATGTGGACCGTCATAGTTACGGCCCTGCTGCTTTGCGCCGCCCGCCTCTACCAGGGTCATTTCTTTCAGGCCATGTTTCTCGGCTTTCTTGCACTACTCACCAGCGGCCCGTTGTACCACGGAATTGCCGTACTGAAAAACAAGCAGGGCCCCTCGACAAGAATGCAAAGGATCTATTTGGCTTATCGGATTACCCTTGCCAGCACCGGCACCTATCTGCTCGGTGCCGGCCTTGGTTGGTGGGGACCAGGAGGTCACACCTTACTCATCATATTTGGCACACTCGGTATGGTCATCACCATTCCGAGCCTGATGGATGAATACCGTGGCAAGCAAAAAGAATACGACTGGCTCATCGAGCACTTCAGTGGCTTACTCATTACCGCCGTAGCTGCATTTACTGCCTTCTTCGCTTTCGGCGGTCGTCGTATTATGGGCAACCTTTTTGGCGGGCACCTCGAAATCATTGCGTGGGTAACCCCCACCATCCTCGGGGTAGCCTTCATTCGGTATTATAAATGGAAACTGCGTAGAAAGAAAACCAACACGCCAAAAATTGTCGCTATCCTGTTAATAGTGACTACCTCCCTTGGTCCCCTCTCCGCACAAGTCTACGTCGAGAAGCAGACAAGGTATCGTTTTGCACAACTGAACTTTGGTGCAGATATCCAGGGCAGTATTGGAGGCGAAGCCAACCTTCCGATCAACTACCGCAACATGGCAACTTCGGCCGACGCCTACGGCACATAGCAGAAATTAAAACGCCGGTCCATCGGCTTAGAAATGACCAAAGCCATCGGAGATTTCCATGGCTTCGTTCCTTTCATTGGCCCCATTCTGAGCCGTGAACAATTGGAGTTCACGGAGGCATTCGAAGGCGAAATAACGCAGCAAACCACCCAAGACAAATGGGCCGCTGGCCTGACATTCGGCTGGGACATCCGCCCTAATCGCTTGCAGGTATTCACGCTACGCACCAACCTTCGCTGGTATCCAAAGCTTCACCTTGATCTGGCCAACGACCAACAGATCTCTTTCGGGGCAATTGAGTTTAATTTCATCCAGCTGGTGATCTATCCAGAACGCTTATTCTAGGAGCCTGCCTACCAACCCAGGCTTTCGCCGCTCTCCGCGTAACCAATCCGCTGCGCCACCGCTCTGAGGGTATCTCCGCGCGTATACTCCAATGGTTCGGTGTAGACTTCCCACGGCCCCGGCTTCTCGCCCGGCTTGGTGAGTTGGTAGGCTATCTGAGCCCCCGGGGTTTTACTCTCCAGGACGAACCTGCCGATGCTGTCCCGGCGCAACTGTGGCCGGCCCGTCACCGGCATTTCATCAGCTCCGTTCCAGAATTGCTGCACCAACTCCACCTCGTTAACCGCCCCAAGATCACCAACTTCCGTCAACCAATTGTCCATGGCCAGCCGAAGTTCCTCCAATTTATCGGCATAGGCCGGGTTACTCGCCAGATTGTTGAGTTCGTGGGGGTCAGCCTGGGTATCGAAAAGTTCCTCTTCGGGTTTAGATTTACGGAACCACTGCGCCTGGGCATCCGTTAGCGAACCAGCATCCCGTCCAGCAAGGAGAGATTGCATGGCGTCCATCTGTTCCCGATATACAACGGGGAGGTAGTACCCACGCTCGGGGTAGTAATTCCGGAGGTACTTGTATCGGTTGTCCCTTGCCGCGCGAATCCGGTCGTAAAGTCCATCAAGACGGTCAGAGGCCGCAAAAACGTAGTCGCGGGACGTCCCAGCCTGATCACCAAGAACAGCTTGTCCCTGGCAGTAGTCAGGAATGTCGATGCCCGCCAGACTAAAGGCTGTCGGTGCAAGGTCTACAAAGCTGAAGAGGGTTGAATCTATGGCTCCGGCCCGACGTCCGTCTGGCCAGGCCACAATCATGGGCACCCGCAGGCCACTATCGTAGAGCAGTCGTTTTTGGCGGGGCAGCGGCCCGCCATGATCGCTGTAAAAGAAGATAATCGTGTTATCCAGCAGCCCGTCTTCCTCCAGTTGATCGAGCAATAGGCCCACCTGCTGGTCCATGATCTCAATATTGGAGTATACCCTGGCGGCGTCGGTGCGGGTAGCCTGGTCATCCACCAGGTATGGAGGCAGCGGCACGTCATCGGGGGCTACGGTCAGTTTGGGGCGGTCCTTACCTTTCAATTGTCCTTTCCAATCCTTCGTTTCCGTCGCCGGGTTTTCAAACCCGGGGGTAAACCGAAGATGACCTTTACTTGTCGTCCACACCTGACTCTCGTGGGTAATCTCCATGTTGAAGATGCTGAAAAAAGGCTGATTCGGGTCCTGGCGGTGTCGCCAATGTGCCTTGGAACCTATATCCGTCCAGCCCGTTTTCGGGGCAACAAACTGGTAGTCTTCCTTTCGATTATTGGAGGTGAAGTAGCCATTTTCCCGAAAGACCTGAGACATCATCTTAGCTTCTGGTGGTGGCAAGGCGCCGTAGCTACCGGGTAGCCCAATGTCCTGCAAGCGGCCCACACCACCTTGGGTCCGCATATTATGCCCCCCAATACTGATGGGATACATCCCCATCGTAATGCAATTTCGGCTCGGCGCGCAGACCCCCGCTACGGTGAAGGTGTTCGGAAAGCGTACCCCTCGGGCTGCCAGGCGATTGAGATTGGGGGTTTCGGCAGTGCTGTCGCCAAACATCGGCAGTAAGGGGCTGATATCTTCACAGGTCAGCCATAGGATATTGGGCGGGCCGTTCTCGTCGGCGAAGGTTACGGCCGTTTCTTGGGCGCGGTCGCAGGTGCAGAGTAAGGTTAAGGAGCAGAGCAGGAACAACAGTGATCGGTTCATTGGGGTAAGATAAATATTTAGCGATTATTAGCGGCCGGAGGCCGTCGGGCCGCTCGGAGCACCGGCGGAGCCGGGGCGCAGGCGGTCGGACGGCTCGGAGGCTGGCCGGGGTAAAACCCGACAGGAGGCCCAGAGGCTAGCATCCCC
>JBGCFZ010000279.1:0-16474 GCA_045110355.1 Lewinella sp.
AAGTGGAACTGGAGAGCTTAATTATGACGTTACTGGCGGAGGCCCCAGGCCCGGAGACGGGCAAGGACCAATACCTGCAGCATTTCCTAAAGGATTTGCGGCGTTCTATTCTATGAAATACGAAATGTCCCAGTCTCAGTATGTAGCCTTTTTTAATACCCTAACCCTAAATCAGCGTACAAATCTGGACGTAACCGGTACAGATGGCAAAGGCCAGGATACCGAACTCAACCGGAACGGCGTGAGCTGGGATGATGCTGGTAATGCGACGACCACACTACCTGACGTACCGCTCAACTACGTCAACAATAATATCTTGCTGGCCTACCTGGACTGGTCAGGGCTGCGCCCCATGACGGAACTGGAATACGAAAAAGCAGGCAGAGGTCCTGCTGTTCCGATCAACAACGAATTCGCCTGGGGGTCTGCCAATATTCACGGTGCTGACTACGAATATGTAAATCTGGGCACCACCAGCGAAGGCATCTCTAATCCCGGCGAAGGAGTTGGGAACGCATTGTATGGCGAAACAAACGGCTCGCCTTCAGGACCGAAACGTTGTGGAGCCCTTGCAGCAAGTGCTGTGAATCCTTCCCGTGAGGAAACGGGGGGCAGTTTTTATGGAGTTATGGAGTTGACGGGAAACCTCTACGAACGCTGCATTACGGTTGGTAATGCAGAGGGACGGGCCTTTAACGGTGCGCATGGTGATGGAACTCTGCTCTTTAGTGGCTCCCATAACGTGGAAAGTTGGCCAGCAGATTTTAATACGGGATTTGGCTACCGAGGTGGATCCTACTTCAACGGACCAGAATTCATTCGCCTTTCTGATCGCTATGATGCAGCGTCTGTACTTTCCGGTGCTAATAACCGTCTTGGTTTCCGTGGCGTTCGTTCGGCTAATTGATCAAGGACGTATTTCTCTAACGTCTCAATCAATTATGCCATGAACTATAAAAAATCTAAGTGGCGGTTGCTGGCTCTTCTCGGAGGGTTAATGTTGACCATTCCGCTTTTTGCTCAATATACTGGTGGATCTGGTGACGGATTTACCAACAGTGTCATTATTCAGGTCACCGTAGACGGGATCCCCGCAGGGGTAAGCGCACTTTACGTCGGTGGGCCGGGGGATGGCTTCGATCAATCGATCAATACCCTAACGCTTTCCGGCGCAGACCTTTCTGTTTTGTTCCGTGGAGGTTCCGGCGACGGATTTGATGAACATACCGTTAGCGTTACCCTTAGTGGTGGAAACCTGGCAACCCTATTCGGCGGTGGTACTGGTGACGGGTTTGATGACGAGGTGGTTACCCTTACCCTTTCTGGCAGCGCGCTTAGCGGCCTGTACGGCGGTGGTGATGGTGATGGCTTCGACCACTTGACGGTGAATGCTACCATAAGTGGTGAATCTTTGACGCCCTTGTTTAGCGGCGGCGATGGTGATGGCTTTGATCACCAAACCGTTTCCCTTGCGCTTAATGGTACAAACCTTTCTGGCCTGTATAGTGGAGGAGACGGTGATGGCTTCGACGTCTTGCAGTTCTCTTCCACCATCAGCGGCCAGGATCTGGCGGCCCTCTTCGGAGGCGGAGACGGTGATGGCTTCGATGTCTCATTATACGTAGGAAGTATTCCTTTGCCACTTACCCTCATCAGTTTTGACGCCATTCCGGAACAGGACTACGTCTTGCTTAAGTGGGTGACCGAAAACGAGGAAGCAACGGATCTCTTCACCATTGAAAAAACGGCTGATGGATCCTCCTTCGCTTATGTTGGTGATACAGATGCCGCGGGCTTCTCAGAGCCAGGTGAACGCCTTCATTACGAAATGCGGGACGACGAGCCCTACCAGGGGACGTCCTTCTATCGCCTGAAAACTACGGATTTTGACGGGGTGGTGAGCCTGTCTCACCTCGTCGAGGTTCAATACTCTGACGCTGCCGACTGGTCGTTCAACCTATTCCCCAACCCTAATACCGGTAAACACTTCAGTGTACGAACGGATGGGATGGAAGCAGGGGAGACCATGACGTTGGAAGTGTTTGACCTAATGGGCAAAGCGCTCTTTACGGAGTCATATCTCCACCTTCCCGGTCAGGCTTTTCGCTTTGATCTGGAACGCCGATTGCCCGCCGGCTCTTACATGATCCGGCTTGGGCATAAGGGGCTGGGGTATCAGGCTAAGATTTTGCTGGTTGGGGGTGGGCAATAGGTTACCTTTCGTTTCCATTTTTTCCATGAGTTACCCCTGAATTTTTGGAAGAAGCTTACATTTTTCCAGTACAATGTATTTCGCCAATAGCGGATATCGCGTAGCGATTATCCTTTTCGGTTGCCCCGTACAAAGTGCGGGGCAACTTGATGATACTTAGCGCACTGATTGCCGAAGGCAATCAGTAATCATATAGGATAGTAGCTATACGAAAAGAACATTGGCGTCAGTAGACAATCCTAGAAATCAGCCTCTTTTTGAATCTTCAGCTTCCCGCCTTAGCTTGGACGCCCAAAGCGAACAACTATGAACGATGGGCCTAAGCAAGAGATCAGTACCTTACATCTGGCCCTTCCGATTTTGTTTTTGCTGGTACTGATCGTCTACGGCCTGGTACTCCGCCCATACGTTTTTGACCAGGCAGGGATTCCGCTAGAGATCATTTTCATCACGGCGTCTTTTTTTGCTGCTAGCCACCTCAGTTATTTGGGGTACAGTTGGGATACAGTCTTTGGCAACGCCGTCAAAAAACTGAGTATTGGTCTTCCGACCATCATGATCTTGTTTGGGATAGGGATGGTGATCGGTAGTTGGATGGTATCGGGGACGATTCCAATGTTCGTCTATTACGGTATCAAGTTGGTAAATCCCGACTATATCTACGTACTGGCCTTCATCGTGCCCATATTTTTCTCGATGCTGACTGGGACATCCTGGGGTTCAGTTGGGACGATCGGTGTAGTTATCCTCGGCGTAGCAACGGTTATAAACGCAGATCTGGCCATTGTTGCTGGTGCCGTAATTGGTGGAGCTTACTTCGGAGATAAAATGTCACCGCTGTCTGACACGACCAACATCGCAGCACTGGCAACGGGTGTTGATCTCTACGACCATATTAACTCGATGCTTTATACCACACTGCCGTCTGCGGTGATTGCGGCGATGATTTACATCGCTCTCGGTTTCCTGTATCCGCCGGAGGCAACAACGGGGGATTTTGCGGAGCTCGAAGCTACGCTCAACGGAATATCGACACTCTTTCACTTCAATGCCCTGCTGTTGCTACCTGTACTGATCGTTATGGTTGGTTCCTGGAAAAGGCTACCGACTATTCCAGTCTTGCTTACCTCCTCATTGACTGCTTGCCTCATTGGCGGAGCTGTTCAGGATTACTCTTTTGGAGACTTTGTCCAGTCCATCTATAAAGGCTTTGATACGGAAATGGCCGTATGGGCAACGGAGGTTCCTGATAACATAAGTGAGCTGTTCAATCGGGGCGGACTTTACGCCCTCAACGATGCCATTATTGTCGCCCTATTCGTATTCATCTTCATTGGTATCCTTGATACCATCAACGCCATTCCAGAGATCATGGGGAGGGTGTTTGCGTTTGCAAAAAACCGGGTTGCGGTAATTCTGTCTTCCTTGTTTGCCGCGGGAGTTACAAATGGTATGACGGGGAATCAGTACGCGACCAGCTTCATCGTCGGGGAAGCCTTCAAAGGGAAGTATGACCGATTGGGTATCAACCGGAAAGTACTCAGTCGCTCGATTGAGGACTACGGCACCATGATCGAAAGCCTGATTCCGTGGCATCCTACGGCACTGTTTATGGTCTCGGTTATGGGCGTAGCCGTAGGAGATTATTGGTGCTGGCAGTTGTTGACGTTGATCAACTTACTGATCGCACCCCTACTTGCCATTCTTGGCATTGGATGTTTTTACCGAAATACTTCGGACTCAACCTTAAAGCAATAGACCATGAAAAAGCCTGTATCGGGAATTTCCACACAGCTGGCGCATTATGCTGAAAACCGTGCGGACTACGAAGGAGCAGCCGTGCCTCCCATCTTTCAAACGTCCACTTTTACCTTTGCCAGCTGGGATGATATCAGCGAAGCTTTTGATGACCGAACGCACAGTTTTATTTATTCCAGAGGGAATAACCCTACGGTAAAGGTGGCGCAGGAAAAGTTGGCTATGTTGGCTGGTGGAGAACGTGCCTTGCTGTTTGGGTCCGGTATGGGGGCTATATCCGCTGCGGTGTTACATTGTATTAGGAAGGACGGACACGTTATTGCGGTGAAAAACATCTACGGCCCGGCCAATAACCTGTTCTACAGCTACCTGCGGGAGAAAATGAATATCTCCATTACCTATGTGTCAGGAGAAAGGATCGAACACTTTACCGAGGCCATTACGCCAGCTACTTGTTTGATCTATCTTGAAAGTCCGTCTTCAGGTGTTTTTAGTTTACAAGACATTCCGCAGGTTACTGAACTGGCTAAAAAACATGGCATAAAAACGGTGATTGACAACAGCTGGGCAACGCCATATTTTCAACGCCCTCTGGAGATGGGGGTAGACCTGGAAGTTCATTCCTGCTCGAAATATATTGGTGGGCACAGCGACGTAGTGGCTGGTGTCATCATTGGTTCAGAAGCAGTAGTCAGCGAAATTTACCAGAAAGAATACGAATGGATCGGTGCGCGAATCGCACCGATGGATGCCTGGCTCATTACCCGCAGCTTGAGGACATTGCCGATGCGACTACGCCAGCACCAGGCCAGTGCAATGATCGTCGCAGCCTTCCTGGAAGGACATCCACAGGTAGCTTCAGTTAACTATCCGGGGCTGAAGAGCTTCCCGCAGTATACGCTTGGCCAAAAACAAATGGGGGGCTATACGGGCTTACTTTCCTTTAGGTTGGAAACGAAAGACCTGGAGAAAGTCAAAACATTCTTCAACGGCCTGAAGATATTCCGAATCGGGGTAAGCTGGGGCGGTCACGAAAGTCTGATCTACGCACTGGCCATCAGCTACGTGAAGGAGATGACGGCCGAGCAGTTTGCTGCCACCGGCCTTGCCTATGGTGATATGCGCATCTCGGTGGGACTGGAAGACGTGGAAGACTTAGTGGCAGATTTAACGCAGGCTTTAGCATTAATCTAATGCTAAAAGGTGGAGTAACCCAGCTTTTTAACCTTCCTTGCACCTGCGCGCCGTCGCCCTAAAAAGTAATAAACTGGAAAGTGTGCACTTATCTTGGAAAGGGTGACGAATACTAATTAAACAAGAGCAAATAATAACTTTGAATTTTAAAGTGCTATGAAATGTCCTTATCTTTGGAGAAAGAATTCATCTTTCATCAAAAGAGCATGCTCAAGTATTTCCTTCTATTGTTGATTTTTTGCCTGGGCAAATGGTGGCACCAAACCGCCACCGCTGAAGACCTACTTTTCCTGCTGGCACCCACGGATGTGTTGGTAAGTGCCAGCCTTGGCGATGCTGGCGTATGGAAGGCAGGGGAGGGCTACCTACATGAGCGTTTTAGCATGATCATAAATGCTTCCTGTGCGGGCTTCAATTTCTTCGCGCTGAGTTTTCTAATGCTGGGATGGCTATTGCTCAATCGCTGGAACACGTGGTGGGCGGTGCTACCGGCACTACTTCTGGCTTGGCCGCTAACCATACTTGCCAATACCTCCCGAATCCTGACAATCTCCTTGCTTAAATCAAGTAGCCCCGCAAGCCTTAGCGCTGGAACCTGGCATGAGCTGCAAGGCGCCTTTGTTTATTTCACCATCCTCGTCATTGCAGCAATTGTTCTACGGAAAGTGCTGGGTGAAAATGATACAGAACTTACCTCGGAACCAACACCTAAAACCCTAAATCCACCTGCCAAATGAATACCTTAACCAATCCCCGCTGGCTATTTGCCGTAAACACCCTTCCTCTCCTTATTTTTTCCTTTCTTGCTTATCGACAGTATACGCTAATCGAGTCTTTGCTGGAGGCGGGGTCTAAGCAAGAGTGGACTGTTTTTGCTGTTCTGACAGCCCTGATCATCGCCTCCGTTGTGGGAGTAGCCGTTTGGCTGGATACCGCAAAGAAAAAAATCCCCGTGGCATTTCTTGCAGGCCTGTTCATCGTTTCGGTGGCGTACCTGGCCTACGGCATGTACCATATGGATCAGTTGGTGCCCTGGAGCATTCCCCGCTGGTTGGGGGGAGAAGACTTGGTCCTGTATTTCATCACATTTGTAATGCCAACGCTTGGGTATTGCCTGCTAGGTTCGGTGCATTACGCTACGCCGGAGGCGGAGCAACGGCTGATTTGGCCCAATTTCTTAGGAGCCATTGCCATCCCACTTGTCGTTTATCTCTTGGGGACGGTGGTGATGCCACTGCTTCGAGGAATAAACGTGAGAGATATTTCGGAACACCTGTTCGTAGTGTTTTTTATCATCAGCACCGTTAGCTTCCTCTTCTTTCTGGTTCGAGGTCTCTACCTGTTGGCCATTCGCCGGGAGGCTGCCTTCCAGAAACGCAGAATCTTATGGATGATTCCCCTTGCCATTGTCTTTCCACTATTGGGTCTTTTGATCAATAATGGTGATGTACAACCTGGCCGGATTGGTGGCATGGGCGGTGACGTCTTTGGAGATTTCAGTAATATCTGGTTCTATCTTCTTGCAGGACTAAATGGACTATTGCTCTGTTTGCCTGCTTACGACAACAAACTTTACCGCCTCTATCTCTACATAGGTAAAGCCATCGGTATGGCTTTCATCGCCTATTTCTTTGTGGTGTTTTTACCCTTTTTACCACTGTCGATTCCTGCGATTCTCTTCTTTGGCCTGGGGTTCCTGATGCTGACACCGCTGTTGTTGTTTCCGGTACAACTTTCTAGCCTGCGGGAAGACCGAAATTACCTGACGCACCACTTTGACCGTAAGTTTTTGACCGCCATTGGCGTGGTGGCTTTTTTGTTGCTTCCTTTGATTATTACGCTCAATTACCAACGTGATAAAAATACGTTGAATCAGGCCCTATCTTACGTCTATGCGCCAGCTGAAGCAGATGCGGTCGCGATTAATTTGTCTTCACTTAACCGCGTACTTGCTACGATTGATGAGCATAAAGGACGCAGGAATGATTTTGGATTCGGTTCGGGTACCCCCTACCTCTCCAGTTTTTACCGTTGGCTGGTGTTGGACAATCTGACCTTGTCAGACGCTAAAATGAACGACCTCCGTCGCATTTTTCTGGGAGATTCAGGTTGGGAAAACTATGATGTTCGGAATACTGGAGACGAAGCTGTTCGGCTGACGAATACCACCGTCCAAACGGAATGGGATCCCAAGCAGGAAGCCTGGAGCAGCTGGGTTGAACTGGAGATAACCGCAGATTCTACGATCTTTCGCGGAGAATATGCTACCGAATTTGACCTGCCTCCCGGGGTATTTATCGCTGATTACTATCTCTACGTCGGTGACCGAAAAGAGTACGGCCTGCTGGCTGAAAAAAAAGCAGCTACCTGGGTGTACAACAACATCGTAAATGCCAATCGTGACCCAGGCCTTTTGCGCTACAAAACGGCGAACCGGGTAGCGTTCAACGTCTTTCCGTTTGCGACCGGAGAGGTTCGGCGCACGGGAATTAGGTTCCTGCACAAAGAGCCTTTAAGCCTTCAATTCGATGATCGTCAGCTGGCGCTTGGTCGGGTGGGGGAGCATCCGATTTCGGAAGTGGTGACGGACCCTTCGGGAAAGACTATTTATGTACCAAAAGATGTTAAGGGGGCGCTGACGCAGGTGCAAAGAAAGGACAGGGTGCATTTTGTGGTGGATGCCTCGCGGCAGAGCCGCGAAACCGAGCAGGCCATGATTGATAACATCAAAACAGCCGTGGAAGAATTACCGGCAGAAAGCCTGTTGCCTAAGGTCACCCTGGCTGGAACCTATCCGCAGCACTTTGATTTTGACGAAGACTGGGAGGCTGCCCTTGCTGCACTTCCCGAAGGTGGCTTCTTTGCCCGCCGTGCTATTGAGGAAATTCTAGCAACGGATCTAACGGCAAGTCCACCTAATCCCGCTGCTCGGATTGTGATAGTGGCCAATGATGGTAACCGGCCAGTGCTGGATGGTGATTTCTCCGCCTACTCCGAAGCGCTACCTGCTGGAGATGATTTTTACTTTCTGGATCAGAATGGAGACTTGAGCGCTCATTCTCTGACGGATCAGCCTTGGATGCAGCGATCTGATAGCGTCCGTTTGCAGACTATTTCTTCGGTTTATGCTTATCCAGACGCTGTGGCACCAACGCACTTTCTGTCGGTTGACGATGCGCCTGCCGTCCTCACCCTGCCTACCACTGAGAACTTGGATTACGAGCTGTTACCTGCCAAACATTGGGCCTCCGCATTGGCGCTGCGCGGCCAGTACCTGCGCCACCAATACGCAGGGCAAACCGGTTACCGTCCCTGGCTGTCCGAAGTCAGGGGAAGTTTCCACGCTGGTATCTTGATGCCTACTACTGCCTTTCTGGTAGTGGAGAACGAAGCACAAAGGGAAGCCCTGCGCCGGAAACAGGCCGAAACCCTTGACGCAGACCCTTCCTTTGATTTGGAAGAAGAGGAAATACGTAGCATGAGTGAGCCGGGGTTGATCTGGGGCCTTGTCCTTTTGCTCTTACTCGTTGCTGGGGAGCAACGTTACAGGCGCCGGCAAATGCCGTAAAGAGTTTGCTGGGTTTATTCCGGGAATGGTGTTTTTTTCAAGTTAATGATGGAAACTTGCTGTGCTGTGTGGTCATAAAGACTGTATATGCTGAGTCGCTTTAGCTACTTTGACCTTACTCTTGATCAACTATTTATTGATGGAAGGATAAGCGCGACCAGCAGAAGAATTAAAAACAGTAAGAACGATAATCGCATAGCAGTAGGTTGTTTTCTGTATATCGATTTCGTGTGTAAATCTTACCCTTTGGCCTAGGGCTATATCGGTTAAAGGTCATCTGCATTTGCTTTAACCCAGGCCGCCCGTTCCAAAATAGCCGCCTTGTCTTCTCCCGAGTAACGATCCCAGGTCTTGTACATGAACGCCATCCGGAAGTTGTTGCCGAACTTTTCCCGGTGCCGGTCGAGAAAATCCCAGTAAAGGGCATTGAAAGGACAGGCTTTTTCACCCGTCTTTAGTTTGTGATTGTAGTGGCAGCCCTTACAGTAGTCGCTCATCTTATTGATGTAATTGGCGCTACTACAGTAGGGCTTGGTCGCGACCAAGCCGCCATCGGCCCGCTGGCTCATTCCTCGGGTATTGGTGATTTCTACCCATTCAATCGCGTCGATGTAAACACCTAGGTACCAATGGTCTACTTCGTCTGGATGAACGCCAAGAATAAGGGCGAAATTACCGGTGACCATCAATCGTTGAATGTGGTGTGCGTAGGCCAGGTCAAGACTCTGATTGATGCTGTGGCTGAGACAGTTCATTTTTGTCTCTCCCGTCCAGAACCATCCCGGGAGCTTTCGTTGGTGGTGCAGGTCATTTGTAGCGGCAAACTGCGGCATCTTAGCCCAGTACACCCCTCGCATGTACTCCCGCCAACCAAGAATCTGGCGAACGAAGCCTTCCACCTGGTTGATGGCTACGTCTTCCGGCCGATCTCTGTAGGCTTGAACGGCCGCGTCGATCACTTCCCTGGGGGAGATCAGCTTCGTATTCATGGCAAAGCTGAGGTTGGCATGGTAGAGTAGGGGGTGTTTTACCGTCATCGCATCCTGATAGGTGCCGAAAAGGGGGAGACGATTGGCCACGAAATCGTCAAGAGCTTTCAGGCACTCCTGCCGGGTAACTGGATAGCGAAGGATATTGTCTTTGATCCTGCCCATCGTTTCTATGCCGTTTTGCTCCAGCATGGTCACCAACTCCGTTACATCGCGGGGGAAGTGGAGCGCTTTGGGGAATTCAATGTCTTTTGGCAGGCTCCCCCGGTTGTCATGGTCGTAGTTCCATTGGCCCGTTTCGGGATCCGTTCCATTGGGTTCCATCATTACCTGATGGCGGCGGCGCATCATACGATAAAAGGTTTCCATGAGGTAGGTCTTCTTACCTTCGAATAGCTCGGCTAAATCTGTTCGTTTACTCAGGAAATGTTCACTATCTACGGCTTTGGTTTTACCATCAAAGTGCTTGGCAAACCGTTTTAACTCCTGATCCAATCGCCATTCGTCCGGCAGTTGGTATTCAACTTGCTGGTAGCCGATGGCTTCGGCCAACTGACTCAGATTATCGGTGATGGAGGGCAGTTGTAATTCCCGTGTTTCATCGAGGGTGCGGTATTCCACCGCGTGGCCCAGTTCACGCAGGCGAGCAGCGAAGTTGCGCATGGCGAGAAAAAAGGCAACGACCTTCTGTACATGATGCTTAGTGTAGTTTGTCTCCGACCAGGTTTCAAAAAGGCAATAGGTAACGCTATTGTCTACCTTGCTGAACCAGCTGTGGTTTTCGTTGAGTTGGTCGCCCAGGATCAGACGAAGCGTATTAAGGTTTTCGGGCACTTGAACCGTTGTTTGAGCGCCTAACGGAATTGGTCGCTGATAGTTCAGGTAAATTCGATGGGCTACTGCAGGGTGTAGCTACTAATGTACAACGAAAGACTATTCTTGTTTCTCCCCCACGAAGGTATGTGCCTCGTCCGTCAGGTTAAGCGCGAAAGTGAAGGTTGGAGGAATGGAGAGTGAAAAAGTGGCGGTGTTTTGTATTCCCTGAGTCTGGCTGACGGGAAGGCTTATAGTTGAGCTGTTGATCATCTCTAATTCAAATTCGAAAGTGTCGAATTCGTTCCCCGATTTTGGACTTACACTTATCAGGCTATTGTTGATCTTAGTCACCACAATGGCGTAAGGGTTTATTTGAATGTTGGGATTGGCACCGTAGGTGCCCAGGTATTCACCGGTTATTCCAACCGTTATGTCTACCTCGTCTTTTTCACAATTACTAATGCAGAGGATGCTGATGGCCAGAAAAAAGTACAACAACAAGTGTTTAGTCTTCATGTTGATAAGATGTTGTGTGAGTAGTTTATTCGTTTATTATGTCTAAAAGGAGACCTACGAGCAAATATACATTGAGTTAGTTCCCTATTCGGAATCAGCAAAACGGAAGCCGGGTGTACTGACTTTGCCCTTAATCCAACCCTGCACCTGCGGCCGCGCCCCAAGAGAACAATGAATTGTGCCTAAACCATCCCTCCTTTTTCTTATTCATGAATTCTACCGTTCCCTTATTCACTTATTTTTATATTACCACCCCAAACCACATATCATGAGACTCCTTACACTTTTATTCCTAATGCTCTGCTGCTTGTCTTTTGACTTGCAAGCCCAGGATGAGGCACTTTATTCTTCCCTTGAATTTCGCAACGTCGGCCCCTTTCGTGGTGGCCGGAGCAGTACCGTAACCGGCGTTCCCGGAAAGCCGAACCTTTACTTCTTTGGTAGTTCAGGCGGTGGTGTCTGGAAAACCAAAGATGGTGGGCAAACCTGGACCAATATCTCTGATGGGTATTTCGGCGGCTCGATTGGGGCCGTCGCCGTCCATGAAAGCAATCCGAACATCATCTACGCCGGTGGTGGAGAAAAAACGGTTCGCGGTAACGTAAGCTACGGCTACGGCGTCTGGAAAACCATCGATGGCGGCAAGACCTGGGAGCATATGGGCCTGAAGGACAGCCGGCACATTTCCCGTATCCGAATCGACAAGAACGACCCAAATCTGGTGTACGCTGCCGTTATGGGCGATCTGTTTAAAGATACGCAGGAACGTGGCATCTATAAATCTACCGATGGTGGCAAGAATTGGAAGCGCGTGCTTTTTGCGGGCGCGGGCGCAGGTGCAGTGGACCTCTCCATCGATCCTTCAAATTCACGCGTGATGTTTGCCTCTACCTGGAAAATTCGTAGAACGCCCTACAGTTTGGAGAGCGGTGGAGAAGGCTCTGCTCTTTGGCGCTCCACCGACGGTGGAGATACCTGGACGGACATCAGCGCAAACAAAGGCCTGCCTAAAGGCTTGTGGGGCATCAATGCCGTTTCCGTCAGCCCAGTAGATGGTAACCGGGTCTATGCCCTGATCGAGAATGACAAAGGCGGCATCTACGTCTCAAACGACGGCGGCGATACCTGGAGCCCCCGTTCTGATAGCCGGGCCCTGCGCCAGCGTGCCTGGTACTACACGCGCATCTACGCTGATCCGCAAGACATTGACGGTGTTTACGTCGTCAACGTAAGCTACCACCACAGTACCGACGGTGGTCGGAAATTCGAGTCCAATAATGCCCCACACGGGGATCACCACGACCTATGGATTGCCCCCGAAGACCCCGAGCGAATGATCATTGGTGACGATGGTGGCGCTCAGGTTAGTTTTGACCGGGGAGAGAATTGGTCGACGTATTACAACCAGCCCACCAGCCAGTTCTACCGGGTAACTACAGACAATGCTTTTCCGTATCGCATCTACGGCGCACAACAAGATAACTCTACCGTGCGCATCCATCACCGGACCGACGGCGGAACCATCGGTGAATCTGACTGGGAATCTACCGCCGGTGGGGAATCTGCCCACATTGCCCCGGACCCCAAGAATCCGGACATCGTTTACGGTGGCAGTTACGGCGGCTTCCTAACGCGGTATGACCACGAAACGAATCAGGTGCGTGCCATCAACGTCTGGCCCGACAACCCGATGGGGTATGGCGCAGAAGGAATGAAGTATCGCTTCCAGTGGAACTTCCCAATCTTCTTTAGTCCCAACGACCAGAACGTGCTCTACACCACCAGCCAGCACGTACACCGAAGTACGGACGAAGGGGAAACCTGGGAAATCATTAGTCCGGACCTCACCCGTAACGAAGCCGACAAGCTTGTTTCTTCCGGTGGCCCCATCACCAAGGACAATACCGGGGTAGAATACTACGCTACCATTTTTGCGGCCTGCGAAAGCCACAAAGAGAAGGGCTTGATCTGGGCCGCCAGCGATGACGGCCTGGTCCATGTATCCAAAGATAACGGTGGAAATTGGGACAACGTGACGCCAACAGGAGCACCGAAATACGTGATGTGGAACTCGGTGGAAGTGGACAACAGCCGCAATGGCGGTATGTTCCTGGCTGGAACTGCTTACAAAACCGGCGATTACACCCCCTACCTCTACCACACTGGCGACTACGGTAAAACCTGGACGCGAATTGACAACGGTATCCCGCGTGATCATTTCACCCGGGTAGTACGGCAGTACCCCGGACAGCCGAACATCCTGTTTGCGGGTACAGAATCCGGCCTCTACGTCAGCTTCGACACGGGAAAGAACTGGCGTGAATTCCAACTCAACGTTCCGATGGTGCCTATTACGGACATCACCATCAAGGACGACAACCTCATCCTGGCGACCCAGGGGCGCAGCTTCTGGATACTGGATGACCTGACTGTATTGAAGCAAGTGGGTGACGTTGCCTCCGATACTGACTTTCATCTGTACGATCCTGTTGATGCCTGGCGCATGGGCGGTAGCAGTCGCGAAAGCCGGACTTCAGGAAAGAACCACCCAGGTGGTGTGAATTTCCACATCTGGCTTTCTGAAGATGCCGCCAAGGATACCATTCCTTTCACCCTCTCCATTGCTGAGTACGGCGAAGGTGGTGATGAGATCCGCAGCTGGTCTACCGACGATAAGGACAACAAACTTGAGCTTGAAGCTGGTGGACAGGTCGTCAACTGGGACCTCTCTCTGCCCGATGGCGTGAAGGTGCCCGGCATGGTCCTATGGTGGGCCGGTAGCGGTGGGCCCATGGCCCTCCCCGGTGAGTACCGGGTCATCCTGAAGCACGGAGATGACGTGCAGTTCAAGGACTTCGTGGTAAAGGCCGACCCACGGGTAAAAGCAACGAGCGAAGATCGGGAGGCACAGTACCAATTCATGAAGGAAGTGCAGGAGAAGACCTCCGAAGCGCACCAGGCCATCCTAGACCTGAGGAGCGTCCGCGACCAAATCAAAACCTTCCAGGGCCGGCTCCCCAAAGATGCTTCTCAGGAACTGAAAGATTTCGGTAAATCCATCATCGACGAACTGACGAAGGTGGAGGAAGCGCTTTACCAGACTAAGAACCGCAGCCGGCAGGATCCCCTCAATTACCCGATCCGCCTGACCAACAAACTGGCCCACCTTAATAGCCTGACGGGCATTGGTACGTATAAGCCTACCGCTGCAGCTTACGCCGTGAAGAAGGAACTCAGCGATGCCATCGATGGGGAACTGTCTAAGTACCGGGAGGTAGTTTCAGATAAGGTACCCGCTTACAACAAGATGATCCTGGAGCAGGGGGTTCAGGTGATTAAGGCACCGGAGACTAAAAAGGATGCTCGGAAGTAGTACGCATCATTAAACAGCTTTTAGTTAAAGAAGCCATGCGTCGACGATATTCATGTTGATGCATGGCTTCTCTGCCTTTTAGCCTAACGATTAGCTCAGTTTTGAGCCTGTTTTTTTTTGCATAAAACAATTCCTTATGAAATCCCATACGATCGGCATGGTGCTTATGTTGGTGGCCATTGGAATAATTGGCTTCCAGATTGGTGCAACCGCTAAATACCAAGACAGCCGATATCTTTTCCTGTTGCCAATTGGTATCTGTCTGCTACTACTCGGTATGTTCTTTTGGTATCGCGATCTAATCCGCGCCAAGAAAAAGGATGATGCTTAGACAGCTTCTGGTGTTTGCTCTGCTCTTGATTTTAGCCCCCACCAATTCTGCGGCACAAAACGAAAATGTACTGCATTTTCAAAACCTCTTCAGCGCTGAGCTGAAAATGGGGGTGGCTTGTTACCGGATTCCGGCCCTCGTCACGGCTAAGAACGGTGATTTGATTGCCGCCATTGACGAGCGAGTACCTTCTTGTGCTGATTTGCGGGACAATGACGACATCAACATCGTTGTCCGAAGGAGTCAGGATAATGGCCGTAGTTGGTCTGCGATGGAATCGGTTATTGATTATCCAAAGGGGCAATCCGCTTCAGACCCTTCCTTTATTCTAGATGCAGTAACCGGTGACGTCTTCCTGCTTTATAATTACATGGACCTGGTAAAGGCAAAGGGGGAATATCGTTTGAAAATGATCCGGAGTAGCAACCACGGAAAATCCTGGTCTGAGCCAGTGGATTTAACCGCTCACATCACCAAACCAGCCTGGAAGGAAGACTTCCAATTCATTACTTCTGGTCGGGGTATCCAGACGAAGTCTGGAAAGCTGCTTCATACCTTGGTTAATCTGCGGCGCGGATTGTTTGTGTTCGGCAGTGATGACCACGGAACTACCTGGTACCTGATTGATACTCCGATTAAGCCGGGGGATGAGTCTAAAATCATGGAACTGAAAGACGGTAACTGGATGATAAATAGCCGCGTGGCTAAGTCAGGGCTAAGGTTCATCCACACGTCTGCTGACGAAGGAAAGACTTGGCAAACTCAGGCAGATTCTTTGCTTATTGATCCGGCCTGTAACGCAAGCTTGATCCGTTATACTGGTGTCGACCAATCGGATGCCGGAGGTGTGTTATTATTCTCCAACGCTAATGATCCGGAGCAACGCCAAAACCTCGCCATCCGCTTCAGCGAAGATGAGGGTAAGTCCTGGTCTGCCGGCCGTACCGCCTATGCTGGAGGTGCAGCCTATTCCTCTATGACCGTGCTCCACGACGGCTCGATTGGCTTGTTCTTTGAAAAGGATGGGTATCGGGAGAATGTGTTTGTACGGGTTGCTTTGGGCTGGGTTGTTGGGGATAGGGAGTGATTTTTAGCTAATATTGTAGGGAAATAGTTAGGCTTAATTTTGACTTTCTTTTAAATGCAACCATCCGACGAAACTACTCTAACCTTTAGAATTTTCTCTACCACCTTTCAACGACTCATAGGTGCTATGAAAAACATAATTTCATTCGTCCTCCTTTCTCTCCTGATCAGTTGCACCAGCTCAGAGCAAATCCCGACTAGTGCACCCCTCCCGATCCACTGGAATACTCCATGGAGCACCTGGCAGAATTCTTACTTGAAAATGAGGAGCTGAACGCCGTCTCCATTGGCATTTATCAGAATGGAAAAGCCCGGAAAGGTTATTTCGGTGAAATTGACCCCGGCAAGGGAAATAAACCCACGGATAAGTCCCTATTTGAAATCGTCTCGGTTACCAAAACATTTACCGGCATGTTGGTAGCAAAGGCCGTGTTGGATGGGAAACTATCGGTTGAAGATGACGTAAGGAAATAGCTGGAAGGGCAACTATGTTGTCATCAATCACGGAGACCGGACTTACGGCCTGTACTATCACTCCCCATTTGACGGTATTTTGGTGGAGGAAGGGGAGCAAGTGGAACAAGGTCAGCCCCTGGGGCTGGTTGGCCGATCGGGCTATGCTGGCTATACG
>JBGCFZ010000280.1:0-6153 GCA_045110355.1 Lewinella sp.
GGGGTTGAAGGAGTTGGAATGATGAACCTCTGGTACGTAAGGTGAATAATGTTTTTACTAGTGCAGTGTAAACTAAGTTTGTTGACTTTTGTGCTGGTGGATTTTATTGGCTGGCAAGGCGGTAAAACCGGAGTTTAGCCGCAGCTAAATGAGGATTTTACCAACGCAGCCAGCCGATAAAAGACGCCGCAGAAAAGGCAATGAAATTTAGTTTACACTGTACTAGTGCCCTGCGTCAGTAAGTGGAGGCGGGCTGGTTATATTGGCTTGAGGCAGTTGCAGCCCGTATTTCTTGTGGCGCAATTATGGGCCGTATGCATGGACGCAAACACTTAAAAAGTGGCTACTACCAAACTACGGCTATTTGACTACGGACTATCTGACTACTTGACTACCTGACTAATCTACTCTCTCAAGTGCCGCCGGATGATCTTACCAACGTTGCTTTTCGGCAGGTCTTCCCTAAACTCTACGGCTTTAGGTACTTTATACCCCGTCAGGTTTTCCCGGGCGTAAGCAATCACTTCTTCTTCGTTGAGGGATTTATCCTTCTTAACCACGAAGACTTTGACGACTTCGCCAGACTTCTCACTGGGGATGCCGATTGCGGCCACTTCCAGTACTTTCGGATGGCCGGCAATAACGTCTTCCACTTCATTAGGGAAAACGTTGAAGCCGGAAACCAGGATCAT
The DNA here is from genome assembly GCA_045110355.1 of Lewinella sp. GTDB lineage: Bacteria > Bacteroidota > Bacteroidia > Chitinophagales > Saprospiraceae > Neolewinella. The sequence continues at coordinate 693 of JBGCFZ010000280.1, forward strand.
GTCCTTCTTCCGGTCTACAATCCGGAAGAAGCCATCTTCACTCATCATGCCGATGTCTCCGGTACGCAGCCAACCATCAATCATGACCTCCGCGGTAGCTTCGGGCCGATTCAGGTAACCTTTCATCACCTGAGGGCCTTTGATTTGAATTTCTCCACGCTCTTCGCTGGTAGCTAACCTGTTTTCGTCTTCATTCCACACCCGCATCAATGTGCTGGGCAGCGGTACGCCAATGGTGCCTATCCGAAGGTTATCGTTCAGGGGGTTCATACTGGCGGAGGGGCTGCTTTCCGTCAGGCCATAGCCTTCGCTTAGCGGCACACCGGTGAGTTTTTGCCACGCCTCGGCTACGGGGCGTTGTACGGCCATGCCTCCACCAACGGCGATCTCCAGGTGGCGGAAATCAAGGGCTTTAAAGGCAGGGTTATTGATCATGGCGTTAAACAGCGTATTCACCCCGGTGAGGCCAGCGATTTTATTATCCTTGAAGGCACCTACCACCGTAGACAGATCACGTGGGTTGGTGATCAGCACGTTACAGACGCCGTACGAGAAGATGGCAACTGCGTTAACCGTGAAGGCAAAGATGTGATACAACGGTAGTGGACAAAGCATCCGGCCGCCGCCACCTTCTTCCAGTTTTTGGGTCATCCAGGCTTTGGATTGCAGGGCATTGGCTACCAGGTTACCGTTGGTCAGCATGGCTCCTTTAGAGACACCCGTTGTGCCGCCGGTATACTGCAGGGCAATGGTATCGTCTTTCTGACCAACAAAGTCCGGGAGCTTAAACTTAGCGCCCTCTGACAGGGCAGTTTTGAAGGTTACAGCACCGGGCAAATTGTATGCTGGCACCATTTTCTTGACCTTCCGGACCACGAAATTGGTGATGGCTCCCTTAACCGTACCCAAGAGTTCGCCGATGGAGGTGGTAATGACAGTCTTGATGCCCGTCTCTCCAATTATTTCTTCGAGGTTACTCGCAAAATTCTCACAGATAACCACCGCCGAAACTTCAGCATCGTTGAACTGGTGCTTCATCTCCCGGGGGGTATACAGCGGGTTGGTGTTAACAATGATCAGCCCCGCCTTAAGCAGCCCGTATAATGCAATGGGGTATTGCAACATATTCGGCATCATCAGGGCTACCCGGTCGCCCGGTTGAAGGCCCCGGTAATGGAGGTAGGCACCGAAAGCCGTACTCTGTCGGTCCAATTCTGCATAGGTCATCTCTTTACCCATACAGACGTAAGCCGGTTGTTTGGCAAACTTCTTCAGGGCTTCGGCAAGAAGGTCTTTGAGCGTAGAGAAGGCCTCTGTATCAACATTAGCGGGGATTCCAGAGGGGTACTGAGCTAGCCAGGGGCGCTGGTCGGCGGACATAATCGATGTTTTTAAATGCTTACGTTACCGCCCAAAGTACGAAAAGAAAGGGAGCAAAGAAAAAAAGGAAACAAAAGGAAAATTCCTAGGTCTTTAACGTTGATACGCGCAACAATTTTCGGGCGCGGCCGCAGGTGCGGTGTGAAGGGGTTATAAGAGCAGGGAGGTGGAAGGACGACGCCTTATTGCCACTTCTCTGCTCCTTAACCAATATCCTGCACCTGCGGCCGCGCAAAAAATATACGAACGTGCAACTTATTCCTTATCACGGACCATTATATCCCCGCAAGCCATTTAACCGGCATAAATAATTTTCACCATGCAACGAGTCATTCAACAGCGAAGCTTAGCCGGACTATTTTCCGCCCTTCGCACACTTCAATGTCTTTTCCGATAACCCTTCGCTCAACGGAACGGGGTTCGTGAAAAGCCCTTTTCTTCATTCGTTCAGCAGGAGGCAGTTGCTTCGTTCTCCAGACGTCAGGTGGCCACAAGTCATATAGTGGTCGGCCAATGTTTACGCCCCCGATTGAAGAACATACTGCCCCCCACCACGCACGCATCAATTTTGCCGCTTCGTTCAACCGGAAGGACCCATGATTACGAATCATGAGATCGGGGTTCGAGTCCCTGAGTGGCAACTTTTTTAGGCGGCCTTCGGCCTTCATAGACGCTACGCTTGGATTGATAGGAGATTAGGTTGCCACACAGCCTCAATCCTTAGTTCCTGGCAAAACACGCGCAGTGGCAGATCATCTATTCATGCGATTTCGTCGCATCCACCCCAGTAGCCCAACGGCAGCGGCATCCGGCTTAGACCCGGCACAGTAAAGGTTCGACTCCTTTCTGGGGTACCGCGGACATAGCTCAACGGGCAGAGCGCCGGCTTGAAACACCGGAGATAGAGGTTCGAGTCCTTTTGTCCACACTATGATAGATTGATAGGAGTAATAGATTAATAGGCTACCGCACGTCTCAGCTCGCTACGCTCGTACAGCATCACTTACTTTCTAATGATTGAATTGCTTACGCGCGAAGCGAGCAGCGCCGTGCGGCAGCACTATCAATCTATCAGACTATACTTCTATCCATCTAAAAAAACTGCCCGGTCGTATAACGGCTAATATCCCTGAATTTGGCTCAGGAGCTGGGGGTTCGATTCCCTCCCGGGCTGCTACTTTTCATTAACCTAACGCTACGTTTAGACTATTTGACTACAACACTATTCCCCCCGGGGTCGCATGTTCCAAGGCCGGCGACGATCCTTTGCAAGGACCGTGTGGAGGGTTCGATTCTCTCCGACTCCACTATTATAGTGATCTGCTTCACGATTACACCTAAGCCTGAGTGGTTTATTACTACAAGCAAAAGCCCCGAATCATCATCAGACGATTCGGGGCATTATGGTTTTGGCTGAGCTATGAGATCAGACAACCAGCATGGCGTCACCGTAGGCGAAGAAGCGGTACTTTTCCTTCTGAGCAACGGCGTAGGCTTCCAGGATCAGGTCAATCCCACCAAAGGCACAGGTGGTAATGAAAAGGCTACTCTTTGGCAGGTGGAAATTGGTCAGGAGATGATCCGGGATATGGAAGTCGTACGGAGGGAAGATGAATTTATTCGTCCAGCCTTCGTTCGTAGCCAGTAAGCGCTCAGCGCTTACGCTGTTCTCACAAGCCCGAATAGCAGTAGTACCTACTGCACAGATTTTACCGCCGTCGACCTTGGTTGCGTTGACGATGTCGCAGGCATCCTGTTCAACCCGGAAGTACTCTGCATCCATTTTGTGCTTAGAGAGGTCTTCCACTTCAATATCGCGGAAGGTTCCTAAGCCCAGGTGCAGGGTGATGTCTGCTTTTTTCACGCCTTTGAGCTCCATACGCATCAGCGTTTCCCGGCTGAAGTGCAGTCCTGCCGTAGGAGCAGCAACGGCACCTACCTCACTGGCGAAAACTGTTTGGTAACGCTCGGCGTCGCGGGCATCGGCCTCACGTTCGAGCAGTTTAGGCAGTGGGGTGTTACCCAAACCATGGAGTTCCTTTAGGAATTCATCATTGGGGCCATCAAAAAGGAAGCGAATGGTACGTCCGCGACTGGTCGTATTGTCTACTACTTCGGCCACGAGGCGAGTAACGCCGCGCTTATCATTGAAATAAAGCTTGTTGCCTACACGAATTTTACGTGCAGGATCCACCAGAACGTCCCAAAGGCGAGCTTGGCTATTAAGTTCACGTAGCAGGAAAACCTCGATCCGGGCCTGTGTTTTTTCTTTCAATCCATAAAGGCGTGCGGGAAAGACCTTAGTGTTATTAAAAACCAGGGTGTCTCCTTCATCGTAGTAGTCGAGCAGGTCGGTAAACATCTTGTGTTCAATCTCACCAGTTGCCCGGTTAACGATCATCAGCCGACTATCATCCCTACGCTTACTTGGCGTTTTGGCGATGAGCTTTTCGTTTAGTTCAAACTTAAATTGTGACAGCTTTGTCCTCATTCCCGGTACTTATTTTAATGTCCTGTTTAATTGCGAAACAGCGCGCAAAGGTAGGGGTATTTTAAGAAATCGAATAATACTCCACCTTAGAGAAGTCGTTCAGCGAGCTAAAGTTGATTCTTTGGCCCTAAAAACGTCCGTTTGTCCATCATTCCATGCCTTTAGTCTATGTCGGAGCGTCTTACCGACGTGTTTTGCTACCTTTAACAGCCCAACATTTCCGCATGCTATTTCTCAAAGTTTTCTCCGAAAGTATCCGTCAGGCCATGGCTCAGCTCACTGGCAACAAGTTAAGGACCTTCCTTTCGTTGCTCGGTATATCCATCGGCATCTTCTGTATCATTGGTGTTCTCTCCGCCGTGGAGTCTTTGGAAAAGAATGTCCAGGGTAGCCTGGCGAAACTAGGCAACGACGTGGTCTACATCGACAAGTGGCCCTGGAAGGATAACAGTGGTGACTGGTGGGAATATTTCCAGCGCCCTTACCCGGATCATGACGACTACGTAGCGCTAAAGGAAAGGATGCCCAGTGCGTCCATTGTTGCTTATTGGACCGTCCCGGGTGTAAAGACGGTGAAATACCAAAAGAACAGCGTGGAAGGTGGCTTTCTCTTCGTCACCAGTTATGAATTAGATCGCATCCTCAATATCGAGATCGAACAGGGCCGCTACTGGAGCTCGGCTGAGTATACCGGCGGTTCGGATAAGCTCATTCTTGGCTACTCTATTGCTGAAGAACTCTTCGGTGCGCTAAAGCCCGTGGGTAAAACCATCAAAATGGGTGGTCGGAAGTATGAGGTCATCGGTGTACTCAAGGAAGCTGGCGATGACCTTATCAACCCGCTTGACTTCGACGATGCGGTAATGGTCACTTATAACAATGCTGCCCGTTTCATCAACCTGAAGAACCGGAACCGCTTTGGTGGAACGGTCGCCGTAAAGGCGAAGGACGGTGTTGACAATCAGCAGCTACAGGATGATATTCGTGGTATTCTTCGTTCCGCCCGCGGCCTTCGGCCGCGCGAGGACGACAGCTTCGCCATGAACGAACTCAGCATGATTGCCGACTCCATCGGTGGTTTCTTCGGCGTCCTGAACCTGGTTGGCGGCCTCATTGGCTTCTTTTCCATGGTCGTAGGCGCCATCAGTGTAGCCAATATCATGTTTGTATCAGTTAAGGAACGTACTAGCCTCATCGGTGTAAAAAAAGCCCTTGGTGCCCGTCAGTTCGTCATCTTGCTGGAGTTCCTTACGGAATCCGTCATCCTCTGTATTATCGGCGGCGTAATTGGCCTCGCTCTGGTGGTAGGGGTAACCTCCCTCATCAATATGTCCTTCGAGAGCTTTGCCATCAACCTCAGCGTAAAGTATGCCATTGTTGGCGTACTCCTATCTGCAGGTGTAGGCATCCTGGCCGGTGCCGTTCCCGCTGGAATGGCGGCTAAGATGGATCCGGTGGAGGCGATGCGGAGTTAGGGTTCAGGGTTCAGGGTTCAGGGTTCAGGGTTCAGGGTTCAGGGTTCAGGGTTCAGGGTTCAGGGTTCAGGGTTCAGGGTTCAGGGTTCAGGGTTCAGGGTTCAGGGTTCAGGGT
>JBGCFZ010000281.1:0-18076 GCA_045110355.1 Lewinella sp.
GCCCGGATCACCAGTCGCCTCAACGACCTTGGGGCAGACAGCACCCAGGCCTTCCTGGCCCGTACCGACACTTGGGTCAACACCAATATCGACACGGCATTGGTGGAGGTGCGAAGCACCGGTACCGGCGTCATCATCGACAAAAACTCGGAGTACATTCGAGAAAACTTACTACAAGGGCTCGGGTTGGCCATCCTGATAGTTTGTGTGCTGATGGGCCTGCTCTTTAAGAGTTGGAAAATGCTCTTTGTGAGCCTCGTTCCGAATATACTTCCCCTCCTGTTTGCGGGGGCAGTACTTGGCTTTACCGGCATCGAATTGGAGGCTGGTGTAAGTATCGTCTTCGCCATCATTTTCGGGATTGCGGTTGACGACACGATTCATTTTCTTGCCAAGTATAAGCTGGCCCGGGATAAAGGGCTGGCGTTGGAAGAAGCCATTCATCTCACTTTCCGCGAAGCGGGAAAGGCCATTGTGCTTACCTCCGTGGTGTTGTTTTTCGGCTTTCTGGTCATGTTGTTCAGCATACATCCACCCAGCGTTACGATCGGTTTACTGATCAGTCTGACCCTGGGCAGTGCCGTCGTAAGTGACCTGTTATTGATTCCTTTATTGCTTAGGTGGCTGGACAAATAGGGCGCGGCCGCAGGTGCAGGGAAAAGGGATAAAGGAGCAAGGGAAAAGACTCGAGCGGAGTAAGAACTTCTTTACTGCTGCCACTCACTCATTCAATAATTATCTAACTCTCTACTCTTTCTCCGCCACAACGATGTACTGGTAAGCCAGCGTGGCATCATCAGCCGACGTAACCCGAAACCCGGCACCCCGCAGCATATCCTCCAGACTACCCAACGCCAGTCGATCTTTTTTCGGCGGCCCAAGGGTCGTGTCTTTACGCTTCCAGTCTACGATAACGATACGACCATCGGAGCGCAGTGCGGGATATAGTTTCTTGAGGTAGTCCCCCTTATTTTCAATGAGCATGAACGTATTCACGATAAGGATGATGTCCACCTCGGATTTATCCAAATGAGGATCATCTGCCGTAGCCAGGCGGGGTTCCAGACGGGGACGAAACTCCTTCTGCAGGCCAAAACGCCGTAGGGTGTCAAGGTAGCTGATGTATTTTTCATCAATTTCTACTGCGATGACGCGATCGGCAATGGGAGCCAGGCGCTCGGCGAAGAACCCTTCCCCTGCCCCGATATCAGCAATTACCTTTTCGCGGATGTCTCCCATGGCATCCATCACCGCTCCGGGCTGTTGCCAGATCATCCGGGAACGATCATCCTGTTGTACTTCGTCTTCGGGCAGGTAAATGTCTTCCTCCACCACGGGCTCGGGCGGGTCCGTACAGGTAGTAAAAAGGCTGAGTAGCAGAATAGCAGAAAAGAAAAGGCGCATGAAGAATAGGTTTTCCCGGCCTAAGATAGGTCGGAGGTCGGAATGTTAACAAGAGTCTTCTCGGAGACAACGGCCAAAGTCGCCCGTTAGTTCCGGCACAACTGCAGCATCAGGGCGTGCATTTTTTTGCGTAGGTCTTTGCTTTCGATGGTAAAGTTGTTGACCATGATGGTGAAGGCAAGCGTTGTACCATCTGAGCGGGTAGCATAACCAGCGTAGGACCTGGCACCGCCAAGGGACCCACTTTTAGCCCAAAGTTTTCCTTCGGCAGCGGTTCCTTTCAGAAAGCCACGCATACTACCGGTTCTTCCGGCCAGCGGAATACTCTTGCGCCAGCGCGCAGCGCCGGCCTGGTTCCGTAGAAAATCAGTCATAAAGGAAGCAGAGAAAAAATTGCGGGTGGCTAATCCACTGCCATCTTCTAACCTTACAGCGGTGGTTGACAATCCGTTAGCTGCTAGCCAGTCGATGATTGAGGTAGTCTCTGCCAGTAGATGGCGTTCACTCCCCCGGCTTTTGTTAATCTCCCGCAAGAGTGCTTCTGCATACAGGTTCAGACTCCGGAGGTTCGTTCGGTCGACCAAAACACTCAGGGCCGGTGATTCATAGGTATCAACCACCCGACCAGGAACGGTTCTTCCACTTCCCAGGTCCCGATCAGTAGCAGCGGGCTGAGACACCGGTATGCCACCAGCAACCAGGTGCCGACACAATGCTTGAGCGGCAAATAAGGGAGGATCCGGCAATGCGCCCTTTATCGTAAACCTTCCGGAGCCAATGGGGATCGTCCCCCGCACATAATTGTCGTAACCAAATGGGGCTCCGTAGATGTAGGCCTGGTCTCCGCTTCCGCGTGGCCCGCTCCGTAATTCGTTGGTCAATTTCAGGTCGGGCACTTCCGGCCGGGTACGCTGAATGGGCGGGATGGTGCCTTCCTTACCCCGCTGTAAAAAGTCCAGAAAATAGAAGTTTTCGTGGAGGTTAAGCCCAAAGGCACCTGCCCCGTAGTAATTGCCCAGATCGCTCCATGGCCAACCGGCTGCGGGGCCATCGGAGCCGAAGTAACTCCCATCACCGATGATGCGGCCATTGATCCGTTTTATGCCTGCGGCACGCAGGCGACTCCGCCAACGATCCAGGACTGCCTTCAAGCCAGGGACCCCGTTGAGGTAAGGGCTTCCCAGGCTGGGGTCTCCTCCCCCCACGATGTAGACATCTCCTTCCAACACGCCTTCCGTCGTTACTTCTCCGGTCACGATCAGCTGCGTTCGAAAACGGTGATCGGGGCCAAGAACATCCATGGCTACCGCCGTGGTCAACAGCTTCTGGATGGAAGCCGGAATACAGGCAGTTTGTGCCTGGTGCGCCCCAACCAGTTTACCGGTAGTCACCTCCACCACATTGACGGAGAGCTGTGCACCCGCCAAATCCGGGTCGCGGGCAAAGTCACGGATGTGGTCTTGGATGGTGGTCTGAGCAACAGCAAACAACGCATGAAACAGCAGCGTAAGGACAAGTAGTTGACGCAAGGGAGGGGATTTAAGGGGAAGCACGAAGATAGGTAACCCCCTCCCAACCCTACCCACGGGGGAGGGCTTATTAAAACGCTGCGCGTTTTTCGGAAACCCCATCAGGCCATTTCATTTTTCTGGAAAACCACGAAGAAGCAACGTCCCTTTCCCCTTTGCTCTTTAATCCTCCTCCTTGCACCTGCGGCCCCGCCCAAAACAAACCGTGCCCGCCCCTAAATTGGGACGGGCACGGTTAAAGACAATCAAGTAGTCTCGTATTTATGGCAGCACCACCAAACGTTCCGTTTGCTCGCGCCCCTGCCCATTGAAGCGTAGGTAATAAATACCCGCGGGAATGGTACCTAGGTCCCATTGCGTCCGGCCAGCATTGTCCATACGATACTTCGCCAGTTGGCGCCCGGTGGCATCAAACAGCGTAGCATTCAGTCCTCCAGGCCAGTTGCCGGAGGCATCTACGGTAAGCAGCCCTTTGACCGGATTAGGGAATACGTTGAGCACCCGCCCCGCACCAAAGTCATGCGTTCCGGCAGGAATGATCCGCAATTCGCGCACCTCACTGATGGCTTCTCCGCAATCGTTACGGGAGATCACCCGCCAGAAGATTGGATCTCCCGTAGGCAGATCGCCAAGTGAAAGTAAAGTTCCGGCAATGGACCGCTCAAAGGCAATGACGGCAAAGTCCTCGGTAGTCGAATACTGCAACACATAGGTGGTGGCACCAGCGGCTGCATCCCAATTAAACGTCACTTCGCCTTCCTGCACCTGTACGTTATCTTCTGGGCTGGCCAGGACGGATTCGGTTACGGCCGTACTCACACGTAGGGTAATGGAGGTAGTACGCTCGGTTCCGTCTTCGTTTGTCACGGTGAAGATCAGGGCATAATCACCCAAATCTACGGAGCTCCAATCAGTAAAATCGACGGTAAGTTGTCGGTTAGCCGTGTTATAGGAGGAAGTAAAGTTGCTCAGTACCTCGTCTCCGGCGGCTACGCTCAAACCAACGTTATCGGCAAAATCAGTCCCTAGTGTCAATGTCACTGTTGCTGGTTCATTCTGGCAGGATTCAAGGACATCAACGGAGCTTCGGACGCTAAAGTCTGCAATTGCGCCATCGTTACAGAAAAACATACTGAAGGCGGTTATTTCTCCACCATCCCGATCTGCTTCATCGTTCAGGATGAGTGTCCAGGTCCCCTCGGCATTCTCTCCGGCAAAATTGGCAAAAGCATCCAAAGGCTGAAATACCCCTTGTGTAGAGATGGCTCCTCCGGTACACGTCCGATCAAAATCAGTAGCGGTGAGGGTTGCTGCATCCGTGAAAACCACGGATATGTTTTCTCCCGAACAGTTGCCGTTCCCAATCTGGTCAAACAGTCGTACTTCCGTTCCCTCCGGAGACCGAAGGCGCGCCCGGTAATCTCCGTTAAACGTATGCGTTACGTCCAGGCTCAGCTCAAAGGTCTCCACGGAAAAGGTGTTGTTTATTTCAAGTTCCACCTGTACTTCGGGTGTCCCCACAGTGGTGATGGTCGCTGGCAAATCATTCCCATTATAGTCAATACAAGTAATATCTGCGGTGGTAAAAGAAACGACGGTCCAGTCGCCAGGGCCACAAACGTTAATGGTACGGGCCCGCCAGAAGTGCTCGGTATTTCCGGCCAGGGGGCCAGGTAACAGGACCTCCGTTTCGGTGGTCATGCTGATGGCTTCGAGAATGGTAGAGAAATCGCTACTGGTAGAAATCTCAAAGTCATAGCCCAGGGCAAACGTGGCCGGATCCCAGGAGAAGCTGGCGTCGGGCAAGACGCCTACGGCACCCTGGGCGGGGCTGATCAGCGATGGAGCTTCGGCGATGGCCGCACTGAGGTCAACCGTGAAGGTAATCTCATCAGCAGCAGCGCCGCCGATGGCACCAACGACAATAGTATAGGAGCCCGTCGAGATGCCGTCATCACCGGGGACGATCAGTTCGACCGTTTCTCCTCCCGCGGCGGTAGTCGCGGAAAGCATTGGGTTAATACCGGCAGTATTACTGACGATACTGATGGCCGTCCCGGCAGGAAAATCTTCCCCAAGCACGAAGGGCAGGCGGGTATCCAGGGTGGTACAGCCTCCGGCACAGTTATTTTCGGCAATTAAGGTAGTAGGTATTTTCGAGTACTCGAATCCGTCAATCGTCAGGGTACCCGTACCACAAGGGTCGAGGTAATCCCGGATACGGGAGGTTGGTGTACCACCGCCTTCCCAACTGGTGTGGAAGTAGCCATAGCTGTCAAAAAGGTCGTTGCCACAAGCAGCACCGCCGCCGTGTAATTGACCCCGGACGCGCTTGAAACGGTCAAAAACAGGCGAGCCGGAAGAGCCTCCTTCCGTAGTACCAATGTCCCAATCAGGAATTTCCAGGTGATTTCCGTTCGGGTTGGGAGCCCCCAGGTAGGCTGCCCGGTAGGGGTCTTGAAAAGAGAAGGAGATCCTTTTCTCATCCCCTGATGGATGGTGAATGCAGATCATCGTATCCTGCGGAACCTCAGCTTCGGCAGACCAACCAGCAAAAAACACGTTTGCGTTGGGGTTGATCGGATCATCCAGTTCAAGGATGGTAACGTCTGAAGGAGCGTAGCTGGCCAAGTGAATGGTCCCTGAATTGGTAACATTGAGGCGGCCATTACCATCTCTGCCACTGGCCGATGAGTTTGGTTGTCGGCAGGTGCTGTTTTCATAATTCCAGTAAGCGATCAGTTGCATGGAATTAGCGGCGGTAACACCACAGTGTGCTGCCGTCATGAAAAGCGGCCTACCGTCTTGATTAACGTTATTAACCAGAAAGCCCGTGCACAATGCGCCGCCCCGGGTGGTACGTGCTACACTCCGAATGATGTCCCGGTATTGATCAACGAGGCCAAACCCATCGGCCTCGCTACAGACTACATCCAGGTTACAGGATTGAGAAAGCACTTTATTGACGTTTAAAAAATCATGGTGGACAAAAGTGAGGTACAACTGCACCGCTTTCTTTCTTGCCGTCGGTACGGTGAGCTCCAGCATTAGTTCATCCCCTTCAATGACCGGCGTCCATAATTCATTATGCACTTCGTTATCTAATGCAGAATAAGGGCCTAGCTTGTCTGTACCAGAGCGCAGGTAGAATTCGGCCCCCTGGGGCAGGTTGAATTCAGAAAACCCAAGATTCAGTGTTTTCGCCCCGGGGCTGCTGATGCGCATCCGCCATACGGAGGTTGTTCCCTCCTCTGACCAGACACCGTGAGTAGCGGGTCTGATTTTAGTGGGGATAGCTACCGCAAAGCGATCGGCACGGCCAGGGGCACGGGCCTCCAGTTCTTCGGCGAGCAACAGGCTATTATTTTGGGCGGGCAATTGCTCCATGGGGATTCCGGCCAACTCACTGGCGGGTAAAGCATACTGGGCTAAGAGGAGGCCAGAGCAGCAACATAGGGCCAGTGCAAGGACCCCATTGCGTAAGATAGAAAACATGTAGTCTCAGTTTTGATGTGAAAACAAGTCGAATGAGCATATAAAGTCTGCTCACCATTAAAAGTACCTGCAAGGTAAGGCCCACCTGCACCAATAAATAATTCAAGTGACGCTTTGTAGGATAAACTACAAACCCTTATCTTTGCGCCCCTTAACGAACCTTCCGGTCGGTCCCCCGTCCGATCCCAAAATAAAGAACAATGAAAAGAACGTTCCAACCCTCCAAGCGCCGTCGTGTTAACAAGCATGGCTTCCGTAGCCGCATGAGCTCGAAGAATGGCCGTAAAGTATTGGCTCGCCGCCGCGCTAAAGGCCGTGCGAAACTGTCCGTAAGCGACCAGACTTACAATAAGTAAAACTACCGACCGGTTAAGTCCGGAGGGTCGTTTAAGAAATTTAGCCCTTCTCCGCAGTGCGGGGAAGGGCTTTTCTCGTTGGTGTGCGCTGTACTCAGGTTGCAGGTTGAAGGTTGCAAGTTGCTGGTTGCCGGTTGCTGGTTGCTGGTTACACAAGAAAAAATCTGGTTTGACCACTTGATGTATTGTTCCCCAAAAATCACTTTTCTGGCGCGGCCGCAGGTGCAGTGGAAGAATAATTAAAGCAAAGGTCAGTAGTACGGTTACTTCTATTTCCATTTACTGCCATGCAACTTTTACCCGTCCTTACACCTTGAGAAAACGGATCAAGTACAGCATATTTGGGACTACCAGACACGCTGTGCATGACTTATCAGTAACCATTGACCCATGAAAAAAATTACCATTCTGACCGGTGCTGGCGTCTCCGCCGAATCCGGCATAGCCACCTTTCGCGACAGCAACGGCCTGTGGGAGAACCACCGGGTGGAGGACGTGGCCAGCCCCGAGGGTTTTGCCCGCGACCCGGAGCTGGTCCTGAATTTCTACAACCAACGGCGGGCGCAGCTGCACACCGTGCAGCCCAACGAAGGGCACCGGCTCATCGCCGCGCTGGAGGCCGACTACGACGTCACCGTCGTTACTCAAAACATCGATGACCTGCACGAGCGGGCCGGTAGCACCAACATCATCCACCTGCACGGGGAACTTTTAAAAGCTCGACCTGCAAAAGGCGATGGCTTCATCGTAGACTGGCCCGGAGACATTAAGCTTGGCGACACCAGCGACAAGGGCATACAGATGCGTCCGCACATCGTTTGGTTCGGCGAAGCCGTGCCGGAGATCGAAAATGCCGCCAGGGTTGTCCTTCAATCAGACCTGATCATCATCGTAGGGACTTCCATGCAGGTTTACCCGGCCGCTGGGTTGGTTGGCTACGCTGACGACACTGTTCCAGTTATCTACATAGACCCCAAGCCGACCATCAATTTTGAATTGAAGCGACGCGGCAACATCCACACCGTTGAGATGGGCGGTAGCGAGGGCATGAAGGTTGTCCGGGAGATGATCCCTACGCTGATCGGCTAGCAATAAAGACGACGGGAGATGGTACTTGATGACTAAGCCAGAACAGATAAATTTGACTTGACAAAGCACTACACCCCGAATTGCGTCAAATGATGGTCCAGGTGCTTCCAAAATTGGTTGCTCCATTGCTGCGCCGTTAACTTACCAAAGGAAGGACTAACCCGCCCTTCAAAGGCCGCCGCTCCATCAGCGTTTACGCGATGGATGTTGGCGATGAGTTCTTCTTTCTCTTTGTCAAAATCCCGTTTATCGGAGACGACGAAGACCGGAGCCGTCTGCCCATTCTTCGTGTATGGTTTATTTCCTACTACCACATCCTTTACGAACATTTTCAGCATCAAGCGCATGAAAAAATTGTAGCTGACGGGGGTTTTACCGTAAGTAATATCAAAACCTACGTTGTTATGTGCCAGCATTTGAGCGACGTTCATCTTCCCCCAATCTGGAGTCGTTTCTGGGGTGAGATTATTAATTCGTGCGAGTAGATTTGTTACAGTCTCCTGGTCAAAAATAGAAGGGTACATATCTTATTTAGATTAGTGGAAGTTATGCTAAAAATAAGACGACTTCCCTACCTTAGCCAAATGAACCGATTACTCCTCCTACTTTTCGCAGTGGCCCTACTCTTTATCAGCGGCTGCAAAGCCGCCGGATGTGGTTGCCCGATGTATTAGGGTGTAGGATTCAGTATTTGGGATTCAGGTTTTAGTGGTCAAAATCAGTAATTTCTCCTCCTAAATACTAGTGGCTGATTCCTGAACACTGACCGCCGACGCCTGATTTCTGAACACCGAATACTGAATACTGATTTCTGAACACTGACACCTGATCCCTGAACCCTATCTTAGCCCCAGATGCTACGCTTGCTCCGCACTAAAACTCCCTCTGGATCGGCTGCGTCGGAAATTTCCGATGCGGACCTCCTCGTTCGGTTCAAACAAAGCAATTCCCCGACTGACCTATTGCCACTCTATGAGCGCCATGCCGAACTGATCTACGCCCTGGCACTTCGGTACCTCGGCACGCCACAAAGGGCTGAAGATGCCGGGATGGAAATTTGGGCAGTATTACTCGACAAACTCCCCAAACACGACATCAGTAATTTCAGATCCTGGCTGCAAACAACCATCCGAAATCACTGCCTGATGCAACTACGCCGCGAGAAGCGTGACCCCTTGCAGCAAACAAATAATGAAGATGTGTTTATGCAGTCAGATCGGTTACTGCATCTAAGTACTGAATCAAACCATCATCAAGATCCCGACACTCGCCCTCTGTACCATTGTTTGAAGCAGCTCAAGGATGAACAGCGTCGTTGTGTATCCATGTTTTACTTACAGGAAGGGGAGAGTTATCAAAGTATTGCCGAACAACTTGATCTATCCGTAGGCCGGGTACGTTCTCACTTGCAGAACGGCCGCCGGAACCTTAAAATCTGCCTGGAAGGGCAGGAAGAAAATCAACCTGAAGAATAGTGTCCTCCATCAATCGATCCTCCAACAACCTGCTGCGCCGCTACCTGACCGGTGCCATTACCGCCCCTGAGGAGGCGGAGCTGGAGCGTCGTGCCCAAACCGACGACGCACTAGCAGAAGCCATGCGCGGGCTACAAGCTGCTCCGGAAGAAGACCACGCCGCTCGCGTGAGTCGGATGGTCAGTGCTGCCCGCAAGCAAGGAAGCACTGATGCAAGAGTAGTCAGCAAACGACCCAATCGGTATCGCTGGGCAGCTGCAGCGGGCATATTGCTTCTATTGGTCAGTTCCCTGTTTTTCTTGCCTACTTTGCTTGACAGTAATACGGGAGACCTTGCGATGGAATCGGCACCACTAACGGAAGAAGTCCAGACCGTTCCCGACAACCCTGTAACCACACCCGACAAGCCAGTAAACACCAGTACAGCATCCGATACCGAAGCCCCATCCCCTGCTCCTGCATCCTCCCCTGCGGACCTGCGTCCGCGCCCAGCCCCTGAATTAAAGGACAGCCCCAAGATCGGCACAAGCTCACGTGCGGAGAAATTACAGGCTGATGCCCGGGAGCAAGCCGAAGAGAAAAGAAAGAGAGAAGAGCTCCAGAAAAAAGAACAACGGACTGCTCCTCCACCTCCCCTCGCTTTCGAAGAAGAAATAATTGAAGAAGACGTGGCCGATGACGAAACGAGCCTTGAAGTGGAGCCTACGCCACCGCCGGGTGCAGTACCCAGCGTAGCCACTACGCCAGCAAGCCCCCCCACCTCTGTGGCCACCAGAAAATCTCGGGCAAAGGTCACCGATGCCTTACCCGACGCCCAGGCTGGTGCACCGGCAGGGTATACCGATTCCGCCCCCATACCTACCGCAGGCGCCTATCTTGACGGCCGGATAACCAACGAAAACGGCTACCCCATCATTAATGCACTCGTCCGCCTGCCGGGCCTCCCATTAGGAGAACGAACGGACAGCAATGGCGTATTCCAACTACCCGCAGACGCACCGGCCACCTCGCTGATCATCTCCCACCCCAACTATGAATCAGAGCGGGTAGACCTGAACGACTTGGTCGAAAAACTTCAAATCAGCCTGGAACGCAAAGCGTTTGTACCCGAAGACAACCGGCCACGCTGGCAACAAAATGGCGCCAGCACGCGCATCATTTTCGACAATAAACCCGGCTACGCCAGCCCGCTGGAAGGCTACAACGCGTTGCGCAAACGCATCGAAGAAAACAGGCCGGATGACGTTCCAAAGAGCAAAGTAAAACTGAGCTTCCTGGTTAATCTGGACGGCACCCTGACGGACATTCAGTTCAGAGGAAAACCCAACCAGGCTACTATGGACTATATCGGTCAGACCTTAGTTAGCTCTTCCGTCTGGGAAGTTGTACAAGGGGATGAGCCGGTACGGGTTTATTTTAAGGTAATATTCAAGTAGGCGTCGCTCCGCTCGGCTGCTTACGCAGCGTTGTTCTCACAGAGGTTGGCGCAGAGGGAGGCACGGAGTACGCACAGAGAGGCCAACGAACGAAGTTAGCAGCGCCTCGCGGTAGCCTACTATCAATCTATAAATGCGACAACTGCAACCTTGCAACAGGAGCTAAGCTACTAAGACGCGAAGCTCGCCTTAATATTCAAACGACAGCTGCTCACTAGGATACTCAAACAGGTTATCTGTTTTGATCAACCGAGCCACCTTTTCAGGCACAAGTTTTTCCCAGCCGGGTTCGCCGGATTTGATCAGGTTGAGTACGTCCCGGGAGTAGATGTGGAGGTTTTCGGGGTGGAAGTTGTTGATGTCTGCAATCTGTCCACTGTCCAACAGGTGCTTGTACAGAAATTTAACGCCTTCAGGAATGGGTACGTTCTGGGCCGTCATCAGGTCGGCGGATCCCTCCTGCTGGGCGGGATAGACGTACAGCTTTACGTTACGGGTGAAGATTTCTCCGAAGGCCGCAAGTAGCCGACCGTCCTGGTTATCGCGGAAACGTTCGGAGATCAACTGCAGGAGTTCATTGACGCCGAGAACGATGCCAACAGGGTTCACCTTGTAAAGACTCAGGTAATTAATCAGATCAGAATAGCGGCCGTAATTTGAAATAACGACGGTTTGCCCAAGCGCGTTCAGCAAGGTAGCCCGGTGCAGAAAGTCGCGCTCGTTCATCTCCGCACTGTGCTGCAGGTTATCCAGGGTCAGTTCCGTAAGCAGAAAGGTCTTTGCAGGGTCAACGGCGCTGGATTCCCGAAATTGCTTATAGCCGGCCTTCAGCATGTCCTCATTCACCAGGGTAATGGGCCGGAAACTACCCCGCACGATCATGACTGATTTTCGGTAGAGGAATTCACTGGGATGGATGCTACGTCCTCTTGGGTCGAACATGGTGATGTTCGTCAATCCATGCTTTACCAACCATAGACTGAGCAAGCGATTATCGACGGTAAAGTTGGCCCCTTCCAGTACAATCATGTCGATCGAAACGCGGCCTTTCAGGCCATCAAGCAGGCTAAGGATGAGCGTTTCCGGATCCTCATGGTAGTGGTAAGCAGCGTAGATCATGTTGACCCCCAGGATACCGATGGCCTGTTGCTGCAGTTGGTTGTCGTTGTCGAGCATCCGGACGTGAAGCAGCAGGTCATTATGGGAGCTGTCGGCTGGATCGAGCTGAAACCTCAGGCCCATCCAACCGTTTCCGGGGATGGTACGAGAGTAATTGATGGCAGCGATGGTATCGGCAAAGACAAAGAAATTTGTGTCTGGCCGATCGTGGCGCAGGCGATCCACCATAAGTTCGTACTCATGATCCATCATTTTATGGATGCGACTTTCGCAGACGTAACGACCAGTAGGTTCGACGCCATAAATCTGATCGGAGTAGACCTTGTCGTACGCACTCATCGTCTTGGCGATCGTACCCGCAGCAGCGCCTACCTGAAAGAAATAGCGGGCGACCTCCTGACCGGCCCCGATCTCGGCGAAAGTGCCGTAAATCTTGGGGTTCAGGTTAATTTCCAGGGCCTTTTGGTCGGTTTCTAGGAGTTGACGCATGGATTAGTACGATTAGTCAATAAAGGGGCGCGGACGCGGGATGCAAGGTACGGATAAAAGGAGCAAAAATGCTACGGACTGTTAGCTGTGAGAGACACTCCTCCCTAAGCAAAAAAGTCCGCTTAACTTTGAGCGCGCCTGGCTTCGCGGAACGGTAAATTCATGTTCCTAACCAAGCGACACCTCATCTTTCTTCAAGATTGGGAGAAAAAGAGATACCCTGGTTCCGGCGGGTTCGTTGTTCGTATAGATGTCTTCAATTTCCATGCCTACATTCTCATAGCCCAGGAAACGAAGGAAATCCAGCCTTTTATTAGTATTGATGGTTGCAATTGATAAGTGGTCCTTAGAGTCTTGTTTTTTCGCTACTTCTTTTGATGCTTTACGACCTCGCCCATTATCTGACACGACACAACAGATTCCAGCTTTATCCAAGCAAGACTTAACCTCAATTTTCAGAACTCCTTGTCGGTTAAGGTCTACTAAGCCATGAACCAACGCATTTTCGACAACGGGTTGAATGATCATGCAGGGAATGATGACCATAATTCCCTTAAGTGAAGGATCGACGTTTAGGGAGTAGACAAAATCATCCCGAAAGCGGAGCTTTTCCATGTCCAGGTAAGATTCGATAAACTGTATTTCTTGGTCGAGCTCAATATGAATTTGGGTAGAGCTCTTCGTGATGGTCCGTAGGAGGGTTGCAAACCTACCAAGATATTTATAGGCCTTCATTTTTTCTGACTTGAGGATGTAGTTCTGAACTCCTGCCAGGGCATTAAAGATGAAATGAGGGTTGATCTGAGACTGCAAAACTTGTAGCTTTGTTTCAGCAAGTTTTTTTTGTTGTACAGCGGACTTTACCCGGTGACGATTGCGCATGATGAAGTATATCACTGGAGTAAAAAAGGCCAAGAACCCAATGACGATGATAAACCATACGAATCGTTTTTGATAAGCCTGCTTCCGTTCATTACTGGCCTGGTTTAACCGCTCAATTTCCAGGTCTTTTTCAAGCAACCTCAAGCGCGTCTTCAATGACTGGATATCCCGGACTTGTTCTGCTCCGGTTAGCTTGGCCTGGATCTCCATACTCCGTTCTGAAGCCACTAATGCCTCCTGGTGTAAGCCCTGCTCTTTGTACAGCACAGTGCTGTATTTTTCACAGTGCAACTGTGCATAAACGAAGCCAAACTCATTGGCCATTTTACAGCCCAGGTCTAGGTAGAAGTTGGCCTTTTCAAAATCTTGCATACCCAGGTAAGCAGATTGGAGGTTGTAGCAGAGAAAAATGTTGCTGATTGACGGTGGTATCTGGCTGAAGTCGACATTTTCTTTGAGGAATTCAATAGATTCGTCGAATAATCCGAGGCGGTTGTAGTTGAAAGACACGTTGATAATGCCTTTTTTTTCGATTTCCGGTAAATTGTTTTCCCTGGACATTAAAATGCTCTGTTTCATAAGGACTATGGCAGAGTCATACTCTAATTGGTAGCTTTTTATCCCTCCTAGTACGTTCAAAATACTCGCCTCCATTTCGGGGGTATTGATGGATCGCGCTAATTGTAAGGCCCTCGTGCCGTATTCTTCTCCTGTTTTTAAATCGCTTAGCATCCCGAAGTAACCACTCATGGCTGTCAGGTTCCAGCCGATGCTGACAGAGTCTTTTGCACGCTTAGCAAGTTCAAACCCCAATTGAGAAGCTTTGATCGCATCCGGAAAGTTGCCGTTTTTCGCGTAAATCCGGCTTACTGCATTTTTCACCTTTGCTGCTGCTGCTAAATCACCCGTTTTCAGGTAATCCGCATAGGTTAGGTCAGCGACATAAAGTATGTTCTGGGCGTCCTCAAACGTATCGACCCAGGCTTTTTTACTGACGAACCAGTTTTCCAATTTTTGATCGGCCAGGGTGGAAAACAGGAAGGGGCGTAAGTAAACTACCAACTCGGTGATCCGCTGGGAATCGATCCCTGAGCTCACCATTTCTGACCGAATGAAGTCCACGTTAGGGGCAGATGCAGGAGGCGTTGAAGTTGGCCCAGGAAGGTCTGACGTACAGTTTTGGACCGCCAGAAAAAGAACGGTTAGTGACAGTAATAATGTAAGGTTTTTCATGAATCTTTAAATAGAATATCCGATTTCAACAAGGTACCTCTTTTCTTAGACATCTTCCTTTCATCCAGCTTCATCGACTTCTCATCCCGCTCCGTCGAGCAAAGTTTGAAAGTAACACTATCAAGCCTAGTATTGTGGAAACAAATCACCCTTTAAACACCCTTAATTATGAAATTCAACACCAAGCAAATCCTTATCGCCGGCACTACGGTAGTATTACTATTAATGGCCGCATTATTTAATCCTTTCTCCGTCAACGACCAAGGCTATCGAACAGTAGTTCAGGGAATTACGGGAAATGAGTTTGTCCAATTTGAGCCCGGTATGTACTGGGCAGGCTTCTTCAGCAAGACCACTAATTACGCCGACGTAGTGACCGTACAAGTCGAACGCCCGGAGAAGCGGAAGTCAGACATCAGTTATTTTTCGGAGCCCATCCGTTGTCAGTTTGCTGATGGTACTTACGCCAATCAGGTCGGTTATTCCGTAAAGTGGAAGCTCCCTAACAATGAGGTGCGGATGTTGGCCATACATAAGGACTACCGCGAGCAGAGCCGCCTGGCCGCCAGCCTTGCCGACTACTCCAAAGAATGTGCCAACTATTCGTTTCAGTTGATGGATTCTGAGAAGCACTACAGCGGAGGCAAGTCTGAACTGGCCGAAGCCTTTAAGTACCAGCTCCGCAACGGACAGTACATTATTGAGCAGCACGAGGAGATGCGCGTCGACTCTATCAGTGGCGAGAAGATTCGCAGCTATGAGAATACGCCCAGGAAGAACGCTGACGGTGGTTTCGCCCTTGCTAAGAGCGACGTACAGCAATACGAAATCGTCCCCAACTTCGTCGCAATAACGCTGGTGGAGTACGAGTCTGTCGTCAATGAGAAGCTGAAGGCTAAGGTAGAGCAGAGCACCCGTGAGGCCATCGCCAAGCAGGAACTGGTCACCGCCCAGCAGGAGGCCCTTACCGCCGAGATGCGTGGCCGTCAGAAGGTGGCCGAAGTTCGCGCTACCGAAGAAGCCGCCAAAATTGAGGCGGAGATCCGTGCCCAGGCCCAAACAGCCGTAAGCAAGGAGCAGGCGCTGCAGGCAAGGTTTCAGGCAGACAAGGCGCTGGCTGAAGGTCGTGCCTCCGCCGAAGTTGCCCGACTCAAAGTAAGTGCTGGTCTCTCGCCCCTGGAGAAGGCCCAGATCGAGAAGGAAACCCGTATCGGTGTAGCGGCTGAGTTGGCAAAGGTCAATGTTCCCAGCATCGTCATCGGCGGTGCGGGCAATGCCACCAACGGTGCCAACCCCATGGACGCCATCGGCATCAACATGCTGATGGAAGTGATGGGCAAACTGCAGAAGAACTAAGCCTGAGTTTTGAGTTTATAGTTGTGCAATAGTGCGCGGTTGGGAGGAGTCCTGGCCGCGCTTTTTGTTGGTATGTTAATATCGAAATTAGGTTGAGCGTCAGTGGTGCAATTTTAAAATTCCGATCTCGCCACAGGCGCTCAACCCATTGAATAGGCTCTAATTTATGCACATACCAATGAGCCTAGTACTACTTTTAGCGGGCTAGTAATTTATCGTTTGACATCAGTCAAGTGTTGTCAATCGACCGGGTCCATACATCATTATATACCAAAACACTATCTAATGCGACTCCCCCTTTATCTTAGCGTAAACCTTATCCCTGTGCGCGCTCTGTTCTTTCTGCTTCTCCTTTGCGCTTGCGGTCCCGCCCTACAGGTAGAGGTCAGCAAGACAAAAAACTTACCAGTAACCATCAGTTACGAAAATCTATCTCTAAGCGTTGATCCTGAGACTGGCGGTCGGGTAACCCGATATGAGATAAATGGGGTAAATGTCCTGAAACCAAATCGAAATAAAAGCGAGATACAGTTTGGAAGCTCGACCTGGACCAACCCACAATCCGCTTGGATCGAAGCTGTCGAACCACCTTTCGACAACTGTCCGTTTCAAATAACAAAGCAACAGAAGTGGAGCATGACATTGCTGAGTGAACAGGATAAGAATACTGGCTTACAGTTGAAAAAATCGTTTCGCTTCAGCCCCGTTGAAACCGGGATATACCTGTTGGCAGACTACACACTCTACAATAATGGTCAGGATACTTTATTTCGCGGTCTCTGGGAGAATTCGAGCGTTGCCTATGATGGAGTTTTTACTTTTTATGCGGATTCAGTAAAGACGGATACCGACATTGAATTAGCAAAGAAAAGGGGGGGAAATCCGGATTACAATATTGCCTGAGAGCAACGTAAAAGGTAAGATATTTGTGTACCCTAGTTTTTATAACTTTGGCTATGAAAATCGGGGTTTGCGCTGGACAAAATCAGTGTATCCATTCGTATTATCAGAGCGTCACCCTGAGCATTCACCCTTAGAACTTTATTTTTCTCCGAAAAAAGGAATGGCGAAATATAGCGTGCACGGAGGCTTCCGCAGACTTGAACCGGGTGACTCAACGGCTCTTACCGTAATGTGGATGCTTGAAGAAGTCGATTAGTGTCGAGGCGAAAAATTACACTTAGTCGAATTAAGGGATATATAGCCCCACCCTTTAAGTACCGCTATAAACCTTCGCCCGTAAATTGTCGCTTTCTGACCGAAGCTCTGGTTTGGGTTGATGGGTAATACTTCCTTGGCTTGAAAAAACCTTACCTTAAAGTAAAACCACCCCGACATGCATCCACTGCTCTTCGTCCTCCTCTTTTGCACCTGCGGCCCCGCCCTGATGGCCCAGGAGATGGATAATACCCGACTCGATTCCATTTTCCACGCAGTTCTCGACACCGTCACTGGTGCCCCGGGCCGCTGGGAACTGACCCTGGCAGAAACGAAAATGCTGTGCATAACGGATGAGACCCACGATCGGATGCGCATCATCACACCGGTACAACTGCTGGAAAAAGCCACCTCTCAGGAAGTCCTTTCTTGCCTGGAAGCTAATTTCCATACGGCCCTCGACGTGAAATACGCCATTGCCGACGGGATGATCTGGGTAGCTTTCATCCATCCACTCAGTCCGCTGCAAGACGGGCAATTGATCGATGCACTGGCCCAGGTACGTAGTGCGGCGGTTACTTATGGGACCATTTATACGAGTACAGACCTGGTGTTCCCTAAGCAGAAGGATGTGGAAGAAAGAGCCCGAAAAAAGAGAGGATCAAAAATGTAGCACAGTATCTTGCTTTTATGAAACACCGCCACTCAGACCTTCCACTTTACGAACAATTTACCATTCAGGGGTTCTGGGCGGTATCGGGATGGGCGCTGATGTTTAGTGTGCAATTAGTTCCTATTGCGTATGAATTAAAGTCTGACAGGTGGCTTCCTGAATGGGGCTTTATAGAGATAGCTGGCGGCGTATATGGAATTATCTGGACTTCATCTTCCTAACTTCGTGCCTGATTCCTAAGCTAAGGGGAGAAAAATAGTGAGATCCTCTGAGAGAGATACCCGATGCCGTAAACAAAACGGGCGCAGCCCGGCATTTTGCCAAACTACGCCCGAATACAGGGATTGAACAATGGGATTAAAAACGTTGTGTCGAAAACTCG